>NZ_KV800921.1:128671-147843 GCF_001810355.1 Neisseria sp. HMSC074B07
TGTCCTGATTTAAATTTAATCCACTATATTTTTTGAAATGAAATTAATTTTCTTTTAGAATTAACCGTTACGATCGACTTTTGAAAGAAAATACAAATGATTAAGCCCGCTTCCAGACTCAGCATCCTCAGCCTCTCCCTCCTTGCCGTTTCGGCGGCATTTGCCTCAGACGAACCCCAAGTCCGAGAAACCGCCGAACTTGAAACCATCACCGTAACCGCCAGCGCGGACGCATCCAAGGGCGGTTTGATTCCTGCATTTAAGGGCGGACAGGTGGCGCGCGGCAGCCGCGTGGGTATTTTGGGCAATAAAAAAAACCTAGAATCGCCGTTCTCCAATACTGCTTACACCAATAGGCTGATTCAAGACAAACATGCGCGCAGCGTCGGCGACGTACTGCAAAACGACCCGACCGTCCGCGTTGCGCGCGGTTACGGCAATTTTCAGGAAGCCTATTTCATACGCGGCTTTGCCGCCGAATCGGACGATACCATGTACAACGGCCTTTACGGCATCCTGCCGCGCCAATACATCGCCACTGAGCTTTTCGAACGCGTGGAAGTCCAGCGCGGCGCATCCGCCTTCTTAAACGGCATGGCGCCGGGTGGCAACAATATCGGCGGCACGGTATCCGTATTGCCCAAACGCGCGTCCAATGAAGGATTGAACCGGCTGACTGCCAATTACGGCGCGGGAAAACGCGGTGGTTTGGCGGCGGACGTGGCGCGCCGTTTCGGACAAAATCAGGAATTCGGCGTGCGCGTCAATGCGGCGCACCATAACGGCAAAACCGCAATAGACGACGAAAAGTCCAAACTCAGCCTGGTCAATGTCGGCTTAGACTGGCGCAATGAAAATGCCCGCCTGTCCGCCGATTTGGGTTGGCAGGACAACAAGCTCAAATCCACGCGTACCAATGTTACCCTGTCAGGCCTGACCGCCGTGCCGGCCGCGCCTGATGCCTCGTCCAACTGGGCGCAGCCGTGGACGTATTCCAACGAGCGCGACTGGTTCGGCACAATGCGCGGCGAATACGATTTCAACGACAACCTGACTGCCTACGTCGCCTATGGCTTCCGCCGCAGCAAGGAAAACAATTCTCTGGCAAACCTGACCGTCAGCAACATCAACGGCAACGGCTCGATTTACCGCTTCGACAACGCGCGTAAAGACAAAATTGATACGGGCGAAGTCGGTTTGCGCGGCAAATTCAACACCGGCGCGGTAGAACACGAATGGGTTGCCGCCGCCAACCGCTTCCAGTCCTCGCGCAAAAACGCTTACATCATGGATTGGGGCAACCAATATACGACCAACCTCTACAACCCGTCCCGCTATCCGCAACCCGCAGCCGCCGACCCGCTGTATTCGGGCAACGACATGGGCAATCCTGCCGTTACCGGCAAAACACGTCTGACCAGCTTCGCCTTGGGCGACACCTTTAGCCTTTGGGACAAACGCCTGCAATTCATGCTTGGGGCGCGCTGGCAGCAGGTGCATAACAAGGCTTACGCCTATAATACGGGCGCGCAAACCGAAAATTACAAAAAATCGCGCCTCAGTCCCGCCGCCGGCGCGGTGTACCGCATCACGCCGAATTGGTCGGTGTACGGCAACTACATCGAAAGCCTGGGACAAGGCGCGACCGCAGGCTCGACTGCCTCCATCAACGGCCGGGCCTACGCCGTCAGCAATGCTGGCGAATCGCTCAAACCCTATGTTTCCAAACAAAAAGAAATCGGCACGAAATTTGAAGCCAACGGCTTCGGCGCGGGATTGGCCCTGTTCCACACCGACAAACCGCGTTCGCTTTACGTTGCCGAAAGCGGCAACACCGCCCGCTTCACCTCCGAAGGCAAAGACCGCCACCGGGGCGCGGAAATCACCGTTTACGGGGAAGTCGCACAAGGTGTGAGGCTCTTGGGCGGCATTACCCTGCTCGATGCCAAGCAGAAATCTACCGGCTCATCTTCAACTGACGGCAAACGCACCATCGGTGTGGCCAAAACCCAGGCCAACATCGGCTTGGAATGGGAAGTGCCGAAAGTGCAGGGTTTGGCATTTGACGGACGCATGGTTTACACCGGTTCTTCCTACGCCGATGCGGCCAATACACTTAAAGTCGGCGGCTGGACGCGCTTCGACCTCGGCGCGCGCTACCGCACCCAAATCGGCAGGCACGAAGCCACCTTCCGCGCCCGCCTCGATAATGTTGCCAACAAGAAATACTGGGCATCCGTCGGCGGATACCCTAATAACGGCTACCTGAACGCCGGCGCACCGCGCAGCTTCACCCTGTCGGCTTCGGTCGATTTTTAAGGGACGGGCGGCAAAACGGTCTCCAACGGTCCAAAGGTCGTCTGAAACGTTTTCAGACGACCTTGGAGCCTGGGGCGTCCGACTTTGCCCTACGCTTTCGGACAACCGCCGTAAAACTCTGCCTTTGCGGCATCGGCACCGACAACGGGCAATGGGTTTTGCCGCGCCGCCGCTTTCTCCGAATAACGTCAAACCCACCAAAAGGTCGTCTGAAACGTGTTCCAAATCCAAAACGCCACCTTCGCCATACCCGGACGCTCGCTGCTGCACAACATCAGCGTCAACTTTTCCCCTAACCGCGTGTACGGCCTCATCGGCCATAACGGCTCGGGCAAGTCCACGCTGTTGAAACTGCTCACCCGCCAGCATGAACCCGCAGGCGGCAGGATATTGCTGAACGACAAAGAAATACGCGCCTATTCCGCCCGCGCATACGCCAAAGAAGTCGCCTATCTTCCGCAGCACCTGCCCGCCGCCACCGCGCTGACCGCGCGCGAGCTGGTTATGATGGGGCGTTATGCCTGGAGCGGGCTTTTAGGGCGCACGAACGATGCGGACAGACAGGCGGTGGAACAGGCGTTGCGGCTGACACATACGGAAAAATTTGCCGATCAAATCGTCGATACGCTTTCGGGCGGCGAACGTTCGCGCGTTTGGCTGGCGATGTGCCTGGCGCAGCAAAGCCGCTTTTTGCTGCTGGACGAACCGCTTGCCGCTTTGGACATCGCCCACCAAATCGACGTGATGGCACTGGTGCGCAAGCTGTCTCGCGATTTGGGTTTGGGCGTCATCATCGTCATCCACGACATTAATCTGGCGGCGCAGTATTGCGATGAACTGGTCGCGCTCAAACAGGGACGGCTATTAAAAACGGGCAAACCCGCCAACATCATGACCGCAGAAGTGTTGAAAGACATTTACAGCGTCGATATGAACATCATCGCCCATCCTGAAAACGGCCGCCCCGTGGCATTGCCTTGACGCAGGCAAGCCGTCCCGCCGCATAAGCTCCGACCATAAAATCCGCCGCCCGAATCCAAACCGGATGACATTGCAGACCATTGTGGAATACCTGTATCCGATATGTTTCAGACGACCCTTTATTCAAAAACCGAAAGACCTTCCAAGCTGATGTCCCACCGCTTTTCAGACGACATTCCCCGCATTGCCGCACGGTTGTTTTTTACCTCCGCCCTCCTGTTTTCCCTGCCTGCACCCGCCGCACCGCGCGTGGCGACTTCGGACTGGACGGTCGCCGAAACACTGACGGCGATGGGGCATCCGCCCGTCAGCGTCGCCGACCGCCGCGTGTACGATACCTGGGTGAACCATCCGCCGCTGCCCGCTGCCGTCAAGGAAGCGGGGCTGCGCTTCCAGCCGAATTTGGAGCGGCTGTATCAGATAAAGCCTGATTTTTTCGTGCAATCTTCCTGGTATGCCGCCGCCAAGTCCCAGTTTGAAAAAATCGCCCCGGTACGCGAAGTGGATTTCGGCACGGCAAAAGGCATCGAATATGCCCACACGGTCGAAGCCACGCGCAGGCTGGGTAAAATCATCGGCGACCCTGCCGCTGCCGAAAAGCTGATTGCCGGTACGGAAAACCTGTTTGCCCGCGCCAAACCCGCGCTTTCGGCATATCGCGGCCGCCCGTTTGCGGTAGTGCAGTTTGCCGACGGGCGGCATTTGCGGATTTACGGCAAGACTTCGCTGTTTCAGGCCGTGTTCGACAAATTGGAGCTGAACAATGCCTGGACGGGCAAAAGCAACGAATGGGGTTTCGAAAACATCACGCTTTTAGATTTAGCAAAGCTGCCGCCGGACACGCTGCTGATCATCGTCAAACCGCATCCTCAAAATACACGTGCAACGCTCGAAAAAAGCGCGCTTTGGCAACGCCTGCCGTTCAGCCGCCCTGCAAACCGCCGCATCTTCGAGCCGTCGTGGAGCTACGGCGCGCTGCCGTCCATGCAGCGTTTCACTTTGCAACTGATGCGTTCGATGTCGTCTGAAAACCCGTCCGCACAAAAGGAAGCCGCATGGTAAAGATTTTCAGACGACCCCTGCCTATCCTTGCCGCCGCGTTGGCAATATCGTGCGCGCTGACGGCGTTTTGGATATTGAAGCTGGAATGGACGCTGCCGTGGCTGCGGCTGTTTGACCGTCCCGACAGCCTGCCTTTGGACGCGCTGATGGTGCAGAACAACACCCTGCCCCGCATGGCGATGGCGCTGCTCGCGGGCGGCAGTACGGCGATGGTGACCATGCTGATGCAGCAGTTGATGCGCAATCCGCTCGCATCCGACAGTACGCTGGCAGTCAGCAGCGGCGCGCAGGCGGCTTTGGTGGCGGCGACCGTGTTCGCCCCTTCCTTCCTTGCCTACGGCACGTCCGCCGTGGCGTTTGCCGGCGCAGCGGCGGCTTTGGGCGCGGTATTGCGGCTGTCGGCACGGCGCGCCCTGCAACCGCTCAGCGTCGTGCTGGCGGGTTTGGTGGTCAGCCTGTATCTGGGTTCCTTCACCGGTATCGTGATGCTGTTTTTCAGCGAAGAGACGCGCGGCGTGATGCAGTGGGGCAGCGGCTCCCTGGTGCAGGACAGTTGGCGCGATACGTTGGGGCTTTTGTGGCGGATTGCCGTTGCTGCCATACTTACCGCCTTTTTAATCAAACCGTTAAACATCATGAGCCTGGGCGACACGCAGGCGAAATCGGCAGGCATACCGGTGAAGAAAATCCGCCTGCTGTCTTTGGCGGTTGCTGCATTTTTGAGTGCGGGCGTGGTCGGCTTTGTCGGCATGATGGGCTTTGTCGGATTGGCGGCGGCGACGCTGGTGCGGCAAATGGGCGTACGCACGCTGTCCATGCGCCTGATTTGTTCCTTCATCGTCGGCGCACTGCTTTTGATGCTGACGGACAACGGCCTGATGCTGCTGAAACACTACCGCGGCACCGATCTGCCCGCCGGCGCTGTAACTGCTCTCGTCGGCGCGCCGCTTTTGTTGTGGCTGACGGCGACAGCACCTCCGCGTCCTTCGTTTCAGACGACCTCCGATATTTCAACCGCCGCGCCGCACGTCCCGCGCCTCTTGCGTTTTCTGCCGCTTATCGCCGTCGCCGTATCGGTATTGGCGTTTACGGTCGGACGCTATGACGAAACTCTGCGCCTGACCATAGACCCGGAATATTTCGTATTCCGCTACCCGCGCGTGCTGCTCGCCGCCGCCACCGGCACCATGCTCGCGTTGACCGGCGTCATACTGCAAAGGCTGACGCAAAACCCGATGGCGGGACCCGAACTCTTGGGCATCAGCTCCGGAACGGCATTCGGCGCGATGGCGGTAGTGATGCTGTTCGGCATTACCTCGGGCAGCGGCTGGTTTTGGCTGACAGGCATCGTTTCCGCTCTCATATCCTTGGGGCTGTTGATGCTGTTCAACCGCAAAAACGGATTTACCCCCGAAAAAATCCTGCTTACCGGCATGGCACTGGCCGCACTCGCCGATGCCGCCATCCGCATTTGGACGGCAAGCGGCGATTTCCGCGTACAACTGCTTTTATTGTGGATGTCAGGTTCGACCTATCAGGCAACGCCCGAATCCGCCCTTACCGTCGGCTTCCTCGCCGTCGCCTCGCTCCTCCTCATCCTCCCGCTGCAACGCTGGCTCGGACTGCTCAGCCTGAACGCGACAATCGCCCGCTCCGTCGGCATCAACGTCCCCCTCGCACGGCTGGTGCTGATCGTCTCAAGCGCAGCGTTAACCGCCTTATCCACCCTGCTTATCGGCCCCTTGAGCTTCGTCGGACTGCTTGCGCCGCATCTGGCCCGTATGCTCGGCGCACGCCTGCCCAAACAGCAACTTGCTGCCGCCGCACTCATCGGCGCATCGGTTATGATGACGGCCGACTGGCTGGGCAGGCAGGTAATGTTCCCTTACGAAGTCCCCGCCGGAATGATGGCCACGCTCATAGGCGGCGCATATTTCATGATGATGATGCGCAAGCTTTAATGCGAACGGAGATACAAAAAGGTCGTCTGAAAACAGTTTCAGACGACCTTTTTGTTTAATTTATTCGATAATAAAAATCTAACAAAAATAAAATCTCAATTAATAATAACAATATTAAATTGAAGTCATAGTTCCAATAGGCAAAATCTTTCTGTATAGTCCTATTCATAGTTTAATTAAAAGGAAAAAACAAATGTCGATACAAGAAATTTATGAATGCCAAGAAACAGGCTACGAATATGCTTTTCGGCAAATCGTTTTATAAACCACTGACCATTTCACAAAGGAAATCATCATGACCATCTCTAAATGTCCTGTAACCCACCTGACCATGAACAACGGCGCCCCAGTTGCCGACAATCAAAACAGCCTGACCGCAGGCGCGCGCGGCCCGTTGCTGGCGCAGGATTTGTGGCTGAATGAAAAACTTGCCGACTTCGTGCGCGAAGTGATACCCGAACGCCGTATGCACGCCAAAGGTTCGGGCGCGTTCGGTACATTCACCGTGACGCACGACATCACGAAATACACCCGCGCCAAAATCTTCAGCGAAGTCGGCAAGCAAACCGAGATGTTCGCCCGTTTCACCACCGTGGCAGGCGAGCGCGGCGCAGCCGATGCGGAACGCGACATCCGCGGCTTTGCGTTGAAGTTTTATACCGAAGAAGGCAACTGGGATATGGTCGGCAACAACACGCCTGTGTTCTTCCTGCGCGACCCGCGCAAATTCCCCGACTTGAACAAGGCGGTCAAACGCGACCCGCGCACCAATATGCGCTCCGCCACGAACAACTGGGATTTCTGGACGCTGCTGCCCGAAGCCCTGCACCAAGTCACCATCGTCATGAGCGACCGCGGCATCCCCGCCAGTTACCGCCATATGCACGGCTTCGGTTCGCATACATACAGCTTCTGGAACGAAGCGGGCGAACGTTTTTGGGTGAAATTCCATTTCCGCAGCCGGCAAGGCATTAAAAACCTGACCAACGAAGAAGCCGCCAAAATCATCGCCGACGACCGCGAAAGCCACCAGCGCGACCTGTACGAAGCCATCGAACGCGGCGAGTTTCCGAAATGGACGATGTACATCCAAGTCATGCCTGAAGCCGATGCGGAAAAAGTGCCGTATCATCCCTTCGACCTGACCAAAGTTTGGCCGAAAAAAGACTATCCGCTGATTGAAGTGGGCGAATTCGAGTTGAACCGCAATCCCGAAAACTTCTTCGCCGATGTGGAACAATCCGCCTTTGCACCGAGCAATCTGGTTCCCGGTATCGGCGCCAGCCCCGACAAAATGCTGCAAGCCCGTTTGTTCAATTACGCCGACGCGCAACGCTACCGTTTGGGGGTAAACTTCCGCCAAATCCCCGTCAACCGCCCTCGTTGCCCCGTCCACAGCAACCAACGCGACGGGCAAGGCCGTGCCGACGGCAACTACGGCAGCCTGCCGCACTACGAACCCAACAGCTTCGGCCAATGGCAGGAGCAGCCCGACTTTGCCGAACCGCCTTTAAAAATCAACGGCGACGCAGCGTACTGGGACTACCGCCAAGACGATGACGACTACTTCAGCCAACCGCGCGCCTTGTTTAACCTGATGAACGACGCGCAGAAACAGGCTTTGTTCGACAACACCGCCGCAGCCATGGGCGACGCCCCCGACTTCATCAAATACCGCCATATCCGCAACTGCCACCGTTGCGACCCCGCCTACGGCGAAGGCGTGGCGAAAGCTTTGGGGCTGACCGTTGAAGACGCACAAGCCGCCCGCGCGACCGACCCCGCATTGGGTCAGCCTGGTTTGCTGTAAATGGGAGGAGCCATGTGGATAGAGATTGAAGAATGGTTATCCCACGCAATCCGATACCGTAAACCGTAAATCATTGATATCGGAGAGATACGCAAAACAAAAAGGTCGTCTGAAAATTTTCAGACGACCTTTTATTTCAAATCTTCAAAAGATTATTTTTTGTTCAGAGAGTCGCGGATTTCACGTAACAGCAATACTTCTTCGCTAGGCTCTGCAGGTGCTTCTTCAACAGGCGCTTCGGCTTTTTTCATGGAGTTCAATGCTTTGATAACGGAGAAAATCGCAGCAGCGATAATCAGGAAGCTGATAACGGAGTTGATGAACAGACCGAGATTCAGGGTGACGGCACCGGCTGCTTGGGCTGCCGCCAAGTTGGCATAGCCTTCTGCGGGCGCTTGCGCACCGTTTTTCAGGGTGATGAACAGGTTGGAGAAGTCAACGCCGCCGATCAACAGACCGATAGGGGGCATGATTACGTCGTCAACCAAAGATTTAACGATGCCGCTGAACGCAGTACCGACGACCATACCGACTGCCAAGTCGATAACGTTGCCGCGCATAATAAACTGTTTGAATTCTGAAGCAATAGACATAAATGTCCTCCTGTATGTTTGTGGATAATAAAGTGAAATTTTTAAAAAAAGTGCGTCCGAAGTGACGGACGGGCTTTTTCAAACCGGCAGGCATAGTATCGTTTTATTTGTTAAATAAAATTCAGAAAAGTTAAAATTTGTTTTTATGACAAAATTCCCGAAATATGCCGCCTTTTATACGAAAAAAGAACCGCCTGAAATAGCCGGTGTACCTTTTTTACACCACTTAATCAGACGGTTTTTTGTGTAATAAGTTGTCTTTTCTACAAAATATTACAAATCATTACGCCTCTTCATCGTTCAGGGCGTTGATGCTGTAACCGCCGTCAACGTAAGTGATTTCGCCGGTAATGCCTGAAGAGAGTTCGGAGAGCAGGAAGGCGGCGGTGTTGCCCACTTCATCAATGGTTACGTTGCGGCCAAGCGGGTTGTGGGAAGCGACGTGTCCCAAAAGTTTGCTTAAATCGGCGATGCCGGAAGCAGCGAGGGTTTTGATCGGGCCGGCGGAAATGCCGTTGCAACGGATGCCTTCTTTGCCCAAGCAGGCGGCGGTAAAGCGGATGCCTGCTTCGAGGCTGGCTTTTGCCATGCCCATGACGTTGTAGTTCGGAATCGCACGAACCGCGCCCAAGTAGCTCAGGGCGACGATGGCGGAGTTTCTGCCGCGCATCATCGGACGGGCGGCTTTTGCCAATGCGGGCAGGCTGTATGCGGAAATTTCGTGTGCGGTGTTAAACGCTTCGCGGCTGATGCTGTCGAGGAAGTCGCCGCTCAAGGCTTCTTTCGGTGCGAAACCGATGGAGTGGACGAGGCCGTCCAAGCCGTCCCAGTGTTTGCCCAAATCGGCGAAAACTTGGTTGATTTCGTCGTCGCTGGCGACATCGCAGCGGAACACGAGTTCGGAACCCAATTCGGCGGCCATTTTGCGGACGCGCTCTTCCAGTTTGTCAACAACGTAGGTGAACGCCAAATCCGCGCCTTGTTCGCGGCAGGCTTTGGCAATGCCGTAAGCGATGGAACGCTCGGAAATCATGCCGGTGATCAGGATTTTTTTACCTTGCAGAAAACCCATTTTTTGTCCTTTAAAGTGTGGTATTGCGGTTTGATGAAACTGGGCATTATAGCAAACTGAGGCGGTTTCGGTATAGAAAATAAGAGATAACCTGTCGTCCTGACGTTTTTTGCATTTTTTCAGACGACCTCTTTGTGCTGTTTGCGGCTTCTTTCAAATGCCCGTTTAGTACCTTATGTTCAAACTTGTTTGTCCGGTTCGTGACGTTTCAGGCGCATGGCGAAAAACACCATTACCGCGCCCAACACCAGCGCGCTGCCCATCGCCAGATGAATGCCGTCAAGCATGGCTTGTTGCGTCGAGGCGGCGGAAGACAGTTTCTCGCCGATATTGGTCGCGCCGACGAAAAATGCCGCGCCGATTGCGCCGGCAATCGGGTTGATGGTGGTCAGAATCGCCGCGCCGTGGGGATTGAGCTTTTTCGGCAGCGCGTTCAAGCCGTGGGTTTCGCCCGTTACGCAGGCGGATACGGATACCGCCATCAAGGTGAACATGGCGGTCAGTATCATGACTTGCGTGTCAATCCGCAAAAACAGCCATAACACCGCCAGCGATACCGTCAACATCACCGTGGCGGGCAACACGACAAACCGTCCGCCTTTCTTGTCCAGCAGTTTGCCGAACAAAGGCGCGGCAACCGCTTGGGCGATGCTCGCGGGCATCAGAATCAGCCCCGTCGCCGTACCCGTCAGCATCAGTACCTGCTGCGTGTACATCGGCATCATCAGTTCCAAACCCAAAAACAGGAACACAGCGCCCGCCAGAATCACGACGCAGTGGCGGAACTGCTTATATTCAAACGCCCGAAGATTCAGCAGCGGCGTCGCCAGGCGGGACTGGCGGTATGCGAACCGGCCCACCAGCGCGACGGAGGCGGCAAACAGTAGGATAAATTCCGCCAGCGGCAGATGAGCGAAATTACTGCTCGCATACACCAGCCCGCCCAAGCCCGCAATCGACAGTACGGCAGACAAAATATCAATCTTCGGACGGCTGATGTTGCTCAAATTGACCGTCAGATACTTGCCCACCAATGCCATCGCCGCCAGCATAAACGGCGCAGTAAAGCCGAACAGTACGCGCCAATGCGTGTGGTCGATGATGATGCCCGACAGCGTCGGCCCTATCGCGGGCGCGGCGGTGAACATCATGGTAATCACGCCCATCGCCGTTCCGCGTTTGTTCGGCGGATAAATCGACAAAATACCGTTAAACAGGAGCGGCACGAAAAACGCGGCAGACACCGCCTGCACCATCCGCCCCGCGACCAGAATCCCGAAAGTCGGCGCAAACGCGCAAATCAGCGAACCCGCCAAAAACGTTGCCTGCGTAAACAACACCATCTTGCGCGTTTCAAACCATTGAATTACGCCTGCCGTAATCGGCGTGAACGCGCCCATCACCAGCAAAAAGCCCGTCGTCAGCCATTGGACGGTGGTCTTGTCGACCCCAAAATCCTTCATAATCGGCGTGAGCGCAACATTTAAAAGCGTGTCGTTGAGATAGCCGAAAAAACGCGCCGATAAACAGCGTCGCCACAATGGTTTTAGAGGGGAAGTTGGGATTGTCGGCGTGGTATTCGTGAGCTGCATCGTCTGTGTCAATATCGGAAGCGTGCATAACATCATATTGAAATATTTGAGGAATACGGATTTTAACATGGGATATGTAAAAAAATGTTTATTTGGTTTTCCGCAAAACTTTTATATTCCGATATAATGACGTCTTCAAAAAATCATATTTCAAATAATTACGTTACGGACAAACATTATGGAAAATACTCAACATGTTTCGCGATGGCGTTTCGCCGTGAAAAGCGCCTCGCTGCATCTGCTTGTCAGTCTTGTTTTAGCAGGCTTGGCGGCGCTGCTTGTTTTTGAAGTCTGGTATCCCTTTCCCTATGCCGAACTGACCGGAGGCTTGGATTTGTATAAGTTGGTCGTATCGGTGGATATCGTGTGCGGTCCGCTGTTGACCCTGATTCTTGCCAGCCCCAAGAAAAAAATGCGCGAGCGCGTGGTCGATTATTCCTTAATCGGCGCCATCCAGCTTGCCGCTTTGATTTACGGCTTGTACAGCGTATCCCTTGCCCGTCCTGTTGCCGCCGCTTTTGAGCGTGACCGTATCAATATTGTGACTGCTGCCGAAATCGATGAGGCGGATTTGGCAAAAGCCAAAGACGGCTTCAAAACTTTGCCTTGGTTCGGTATAGAGCGCGTAGGCGTGCGTGAGGCGGTCAATGTTGAAGAAGCCAATGAGAGTCTGAGCTTGTCGCTGACGGGCATTGAGCCGAGTATGCGTCCGAATTGGTGGCTGCCCGACAGTCCTGCCGAACGCGAAAAAATCCGCCGTGCGATGAAGCCGTTGGCAGAACTGGCTGCCGCGCGCAATATGTCTGAAACGGACATTATCAAATCAGCCAAAGTGACTTCGTCCGGCAAACCTTTGTTCTTCCTGCCTCTGACCAGCAGCCGTACAAAAGACTGGGTAGTCATCATGGATGAAAACGCAGATTTTGTGGGTTATGCGCCGATAGACGGTTTTATGACGAATAAAGCTGCGGAGACCAAAACCAAAGAGCAGGTTATTTAAGCGGTTTGGCAGGTCGTCTGAAAACGCAAATTCCAGTTTTCAGACGACCTTTTGCCATCTGCCTTCCAAGCTGCTAAACTATTTACATTATTTTTACTTGAGACATACGCACACATGAAAGACCCAGAGCAGAGCAGCATGACCGCCCGCCGTTTTTCGTGCGTATCGATATGAATCAGGCAGCTTGAGCGTTTCAGGCTGCCTTTTTGCGTTTGAACACAAAGGAATACAAAAATCATGGATTTCAGTTGGTTGGCAGAGCCGCATACTTGGATAGGCTTTGCCACGCTTCTGGTACTCGAAGTCGTCTTGGGGATAGACAACCTCGTTTTCGTCGCCATTTTGGCGAACAAAGTCAAACCCGCCCAACGCGACCGCGCACGCATTACCGGTTTAGGGCTTGCGGTCGTTATCCGCATCATCATGCTCGGCTTCATGGCGCACATCATGACTCTGACGCGCCCACTGTTCAATATCAGCGGGTTGGACGTTTCCGGCAAAGACATGATTATGCTCGCGGGCGGTATCTTCCTGCTCTACAAAGCCACCACCGAACTGCACGAACGCCTCGAAGGGCATAACCAATTTGCCGTTGCCGACAGCCAGAAGAAACACGCGAGATTTTGGAGCGTGGTTGCCCAAATCCTGATTCTTGACGCGGTATTTTCCATCGATTCCGTCATCACTGCCGTCGCCATGGTCGATCACATCGTCGTCGCCATGGGCGCGGTTGCCGTTGCCATGACCGTCATGATTTCCGCGAGCAAACCGCTGACCGAGTTTGTAGACAGGCATCCTACCGTCGTCATGCTCTGCTTAGGTTTCCTGCTGATGATCGGTTTCAGCCTCATCGCCGAAGCCTTCCATTTCCACATCCCGAAAGGCTACCTCTACGCCGCTATCGGCTTCTCCATCCTGATTGAAGTGTTTAACCAAGTTTCGCAACGCAACAGCCGCAAAAACGACTATATCAGCAGCTCGTGGCGCAAGCGCACCGCCGAGAACGTCTTGGGCATGATGGGCATACGCGAAAGCGTGCTTGCCAAAGCGGGCGACGAAGCAGAGGACGACGGGCATTTTGAGGAAAACGAAAAATCCATGATACGCAGTGTCCTCACGCTTGCCGAACGTCCCATCCTCGGCGTGATGATTCCCCGCCGCGACATTGAGCGTTTGGACATTTCCCAAAGCCGCGAAGAGCAACACGCCCAACTGCAAAATACCCCATACAGCCGCCTGCTCGTCGTCGGTAAAGCCGGTGTCGATGAACCGTTGGGCTACATCAACAAAAAAGACCTGCTCGCCCAACTACTCGAAACCGGCGAACTCAATATCCAAGCCGTCCTACGTCAGCCGCTAGTCCTGCCGGACAGTACGACTGCATTGGGTGCGATTGAACTGTTCCGCCAAAGCAGCGCGGATTATGCTTTGGTGGTCGATGAATTCGGCGCGGTTTTGGGCATGGTTACCATGAAAGACCTGCTGGAAACCATCGCAGGCGAATTTCCTGAAGAGTTTGAACGCCAAGAAGAACCCGCCGTTCAAGAAAATGCCGATGAAAGTCTGACTGTGGACGGTTCGTTTGAATATGTCGAACTCGCGCCGCAACTGAACCTCCCGCCGCAAGAAGAAGATGCCGACTTCCACACCGTCGCCGGACTGATTATGGAAGAGCTGCAAAGCATTCCCGATGTCGGCGACTTTGCCGACTTCCACGGCTGGCGTTTCCAAGTCGTTGAAAAAGACGGTCAACGCATCGAGCGGGTAAAAATCACCAAGCTGCCTGAAGAAGGCTAAATCGGGATAGGAAGTAAAAAGGTCGTCTGAAAACCTGAGATTTGGGTTTTCAGACGACCTTTTGATATTGAAGTCGGATTGATTTGATGCTGTAACACCGTGTTTCAATAAAACATTAATCGTGTCCGTGCATTTTCAGTTCGCTCAAGCCGGGGAGGTCGGCGAAACTGCGTTCGCGGACGATTTGGCAGAAGTTATCGAGATAGCTTTTGTCGGCGTCTTCGGTGCGTGTGGCGGCGTAGAGTTCGCTTTGCAGGCCGTTGGCGGTGATTTGGCGGTGGACGACGTAGCCTTTTTCGAGATAGGGCATCACGGTCCAGTAGGGCAGGGCGGCGATGCCGCGTTTGCTGGCGACGAGTTGGATGATGGCGATGGTCAGTTCGCTGCGGCGGCGCGGCGGGTTGATGCCTTTGGGTAACAAGATTTTTTTGGGCAGGTCGAGCATTTCGTCGGGAACGGGATAAGTGATGAGGGTTTCACCGATGAAGTCTTCTGCTTCCCAAACGGTTTTGGCGGCAAGCGGGTGGTCTTGGGCGCAGATGCCGACCATTTCGTAGGCGAACAGGGGGCGGAAGCTGATGCCGTTTTGTTTTTCGGCTTCGGATACGATGGCGAGATCGGCGCGGTGTTGCAACAGGAGTCCGACGGGGTCTGCCTGAAAGCCGGAAACGATGTCCAATTCGACTTGCGGCCACATGGGGCGGAATTCGCCCATCGCGGGCATGAGCCAGTCGAAACAGGTGTGGCATTCGACAGCCAGCCGCAATTCGCCTGCTTCGCCTTCGATGATGCGGGCGAGGTCGCGCTCGGCGGCGGAAACTTGCGGGAGGAGTTCGCGTGCGAGCCTCAACAGGCGTTCGCCGGCGGGTGTAAAACGCAAGGGCGTGGATTTGCGCTCAAACAGGGGGGTGTCGTAATAGTTTTCAAGCGCGCGGATTTGGTGCGAAAGGGCGGATTGGGTCAGGAAGACGCGCTTGGCGGCAAGGGATACGCTGCCGGTTTCTTCGAGTGCCAGCAGGGTTTTGAGATGGCGCAGTTCGATGATGGAATCCATTGGTTTTCACGCTTTCAGACGACCTTTTGAAACGGGCAATATTAAAATATTTCATGCCGGGGTGTAAATGCGGGCGTGTGTTGAACGGCGTGGGGATTGGGACGCGTCAGGGTTTGCGGTTAGAATGTGCGTCCGATTTTGTATGAATGCGGTGAATTGATTTGAAACAGGGATAGGGATGGCGTTGCTTCGCTTTGTTCTGTGAAATTCAATCCGCTATGTGTTGAAAGGAATAATATGGCGAAACGCAATGATATTTTGGCGTGGTGCGACGAAGTGTTGCAGGTCGGCATGTTCAAAGACTATGCGCCCAACGGTTTGCAGGTCGAGGGTAGGGCTGAAGTCGGCAAAATAGCGACGTCGGTAACGGCAAGCAAGGCAGCGGTCGATTTTGCTGCGGAGCAGGGCGCGGATATGCTTTTGGTGCATCACGGGATGTTTTGGAAAAGTGAGCCGGTAACGATTACGGGCTGGAAAAAAGTGCGCATCGAAACATTATTGCAACACCAAATCAATATGGCGGGCTACCACCTGCCGCTGGATGCACACCCAGTGTTGGGCAACAACGCGCAGCTTGCCGATAAGTTGGGTTGGGAAGTCGAAAGGCGGTTCGGCGAACAGAACCTGTTGAATATAGGTCGTCTGAAAACGCCGCAGACTTTGGCTGAATGGTTGCAACACATTGCTGCAGCGTTGGGGCGGCAGCCCGTAGCCGTCGGCGATATGTCGCGCGAAATCAAACGCATTGCATGGTGTACCGGCGGTGCGCAGGGATTTTTTCAGACGACCATAGACGAAGGCGTCGATGCTTATCTGACCGGAGAAATCTCGGAAGCCCAGTTTCACCTTGCCAATGAAACAGGCGTTGCGTTTGTCAGCGCGGGACACCATGCGACGGAGCGTTACGGCATCCGCGCCCTGGGCGAAGCCGTGGCACAGCATTTTGAGTTGGAAGTCTGTCATTTCGACGAAGATAATCCCGCTTAAGCCTTGATAATCGTCATGAAAATTTACCTTAATTTAAATAATGCTTTGAGTATCACGGTAAACTAGGTAGAATTACATCGTTTAATGGCTCGGTATTCCCAAAATTTTAGGACGACTGAATAATGGATAATCAAGAAATCAATAGCGGTCGCCGCCGCTTTCTGACGCTGGCTACGTGCGGCGCAGGCGGTGTGGCGGCTTTGGGCGTAGCTACGCCTTTCGTGGCAAGCTTTTTCCCGTCGGAAAAAGCCAAGGCCGCAGGTGCTGCCGTCGAAATCGATGTCAGTAAAATCGAATCCGGACAAATGTTGACTGCCGAATGGCAAGGTAAACCGATTTGGGTGGTTAACCGTACCGATCAGCAGCTCAAAGACCTGAAAAGTTTGAACGGTGCGGTTGCCGACCCTAATTCTGATGTGGATCATCAGCCCGAAAACTGTAAAAACGAGACCCGTTCGATTAAGCCGAACATCCTTGTAGCCATCGGTATCTGTACCCACTTGGGCTGTTCGCCGACCTACCGTCCCGACGTTGCCCCCGCGGATTTGGGTGCAGACTGGAAAGGCGGTTTCTTCTGCCCTTGCCACGGTTCGAAATTCGACATGGCAGGCCGCGTATATAAAGGTGTTCCTGCACCGACCAACCTAGTTGTTCCGCCCTACAAATATCTGAGCGATACGACAGTCTTGGTAGGCGAAGACTAAAAATAAGGAACGATAATTATGGCAAACCAAACCAATAGCAAAGCAAAAGCATTGTTAGACTGGACGGACGCTCGTTTCCCTCTGTCTAAAATGTGGAATGAGCATTTGGCTCAATACTACGCGCCGAAGAACTTCAACTTCTGGTACTACTTCGGCTCTTTGGCTCTGCTCGTCCTCGTGATTCAAATCGTCAGCGGTATCTTCCTGACCATGAACTACAAACCGGACGGCAACCTGAATGCCTATCACCTGCCTGCTGCCTTTACCGCAGTAGAGTACATCATGCGCGACGTGTCCGGCGGCTGGATTATCCGCTATATGCACTCCACAGGCGCATCTTTCTTCTTCATTGTCGTATACCTGCACATGTTCCGCGGCCTGATTTACGGTTCGTACAAAAAACCGCGCGAATTGGTGTGGATTTTCGGTTCCCTGATTTTCTTGGCATTGATGGCCGAAGCCTTTATGGGCTACCTGTTGCCTTGGGGGCAAATGTCCTTCTGGGGCGCGCAGGTGATTATTAACCTGTTCTCCGCCATCCCTGTTATCGGTCCTGACTTGTCCACTTGGATCCGCGGCGACTTCAACGTTTCCGACGTTACCCTGAACCGCTTCTTCGCGTTGCACGTTATCGCTGTACCGCTGGTGTTGCTCGGTTTGGTCGTAGCACACATCATCGCCCTGCACGAAGTGGGTTCGAACAACCCTGACGGCGTGGAAATCAAGAAACTCAAAGATGAAAACGGCGTTCCGCTCGACGGCATTCCTTTCCATCCGTACTACACCGTCAAAGACATCTTGGGCGTTGTCGTATTCCTGATTGTTTTCTGCTCCGTATTGTTCTTCGCCCCTGAAGGTGGCGGCTACTTCCTTGAAGCCCCGAACTTTGACGCGGCAAACGCGCTGAAAACACCGCCGCACATTGCGCCAGTATGGTATTTCACCCCGTTCTACGCTATTTTGCGTGCGATTCCTTCATTCCTCGGTACTCAGGTTTGGGGGGTAATCGGTATGGGGGCAGCAGTTGTCCTGATTGCCCTGTTGCCTTGGTTGGATAAAGGTGAAGTGAAATCCGTCCGCTATCGCGGCCCAATCTTCAAAACTGCGTTGGTTCTGTTCATCATTGCCTTTATCGGTTTGGGTATTTTGGGTGCGATGGTAGCAACCGAGACCCGTACTTTGGTTGCGCGTATCCTGTCCTTCGTCTATTTTGCATTCTTCCTGGGTATGCCGTTCTATACCAAACTGGATACAAACAAACCGGTTCCGGAACGCGTAACCATGAGCACCACTAAACAAAAAATCATGTTCTTTGTTTATGTCGGTATTACCGCAGTGGGTGCTTACCTGTTTGCAACCAATATCTGATGAGGGCAGCGAAAATGAAACATACCCTGAAAAACTGGTTTGCTGCCTTGTTATTGGCAGTGCCTATGAGTGCCGCCGTCGCCAGCGGTGGCGGACACTATGAAAAAGTCGAGATTGACCTGCGCGACCAAGTCAGCTTGCAGCGCGGTGCTCAAATTTTTACCAACTACTGCTTATCCTGCCACTCGGCAAGCGGTATGCGCTTCAACCGTCTGAAAGACATCGGTTTGACTGACGAAGAAATCAAGAAAAACCTGATGTTTACGACAGACAACGTCGGTGATGTCATGTTGGCGGCGATGAATCCTAAAGATGCTGCCAAATGGTTTGGTGCGGCTCCTCCGGACCTGACACTGATTGCCCGTTCTAAAGGCGCGGATTATCTGTATGCCTATATGCGCGGCTTCTATAAAGACCCGACCCGTCCTAGCGGCTGGAACAACGTCGTATTCGACAAAGTCGGCATGCCTCACCCCTTGTGGGAGCAACAAGGCGTTCAAGCAGTTGAGCTGGATGCCAAAGGTCAGCCGGTCATGGTGAAAGACGAACATGGCGAATTGAAACCCAAGCTCTATTGGGAATCTACCGGCGCGCACAGCCGTCGTTTGCCAAACGGCAAAGTCGTCCAAACAGAGTACGATGCTTATGTACGCGATTTGGTGAACTATTTGGTTTACATGGGTGAACCGGCGCAACTCCAGCGCAAACGTACAGGCTATATCGTGTTGATGTTCTTGTTTGCAGTAATGCTGCCTCTGGCATACTTCCTGAAAAAAGAATATTGGAAAGACGTTCATTAAGTCTTGTAATAAAAAGGGCAAACCTAATCGGGTTTGCCTTTTTTATAGTGGATTAACTTTAAACCAGTACGG
>NZ_KV800921.1:147943-166577 GCF_001810355.1 Neisseria sp. HMSC074B07
GTTCCGTACTATCTGTACTGTCTGCGGCTTCGTCCCCTTGTCCTGATTTAAAGTTAATCCACTATGTTACACATCTGGTTTCAGACGACCTTTTTTGAAATGGAAAGTGTTTTGTAGAGAGTGTGTTCTGTGCTCGTTTGATTGAAGATAAAGATGGTTTCATCGCTTTATTGGGTGGATGCTAATCCGGCATGGTGGTTTTGTTATTAAGGGAAATCGGGGAATAGGGGTGTTAAAAACAACCTTCCCGAATCCTTATATTGTAGCGGCTAAGGGTATTTATACAGAAAAGAGTGAAGGTTTCAGACGACCCCTTATCCTTGAGCGAATGGAGAGTCTCCGGCTTTGTGTCTAACTATTCTCCAATCAGGAAGGTTAGGGCAGATTTGAGTGTCTAGGAAGTCGAATTTATAAAAAATGCGGTTCATCTGCACTATGAAGAAAAGAGGAATTACTGAAAATGAGTGTATTGGATGTATTTAGGCTGTGTCTGATTTGTATGTAAAAGGTCGTCTGAAAAGTAGGAATGCTTTTCAGACGACCTTTTTACTGCCGGTATTATTGTGCTTTAGTTTCGGTCACAAAGCCGATTTTGGTAATACCTGCTTCGCGGGCAGCTTCGAGGGCTTTGTTGACATATTCGTATTCAACGGCCTTGTCTGCTGAAATGGCAACGATGGTATTGGCGTTTTTCTGCTTTTCAGTTTTCAGTCGGGAAGTAACCGTATTAATATCCGCTTTGGTTGCAGAATCACCATCGATGTAATAGTTGCCATTAACATCTATGGTCAGGCGTAGAGGGTCTTTAGGCTGCTTTTCCTTCTGCTTCGCTGCATTTTCTGAAGCGGACGGCAGTTCCAAAGGAATCGAGTGGGTCAGTACGGGCATGGTGATCATGAAAACGATCAACAGTACCAGCATCACGTCGACCAAAGGCGTGACGTTGATGTCTGACATCGGTGCATCATCGCCGGAATTCATAGAGCCGAATGCCATAATTTAGTCCTTTTGATTCAACAGGCGGACGTGTAAATCGTGTGCGAAAGCGTCCATATCTTGAGAGAGGGTTTTCTTGCCGCGGTTGAGGAAGTTATACGCCAAGACAGCAGGGATGGCGACAAACAAACCGATGGCGGTTGATACCAAGGCTTCACCAATCGGGCCGGCTACTGCGGCAATACTCATTTGACCGCTTTGACCGATATTGATCAAGGCGTGGTAAATCCCCCAGACCGTACCGAACAAGCCGATAAACGGGGCAGTTGAACCGATGGATGCCAAAGCAGTCATGCCGTAATCAAACTGGCGCATGTTTTGTTCCATGCTGTTTCGGATTTGAATGACGAGGTATTCGTTCAAAGGCAGCTCGGTAGTCAGTGTTTTCGCGTTGCTTTGACGATAGCTTTGGTAGGCACGCAGGGATTCGTCCGCTACGCGGCTCATGGGCGCATCAATATCTTTCACTTTTTGCACGGCTTCGGTAAGCGTAAAGGCATTAAGCATTTGCGTTTTAACGAGTGCGTTGGCGGTTTTGGCTTTTTTCAGTTTGATGGAGCGCAGGATAATCAGACACCAGGTCACGATACTCATTACTAACATCAACACGAATACACTGATCAGAACAAAATCGCCTGATTCGAATATTGTTTTTAAATCCATAATTTTTCCAAATTTTCCAAGTAAATTAAAACTTTTGTCGATAAAGGTGTTGCGCTCGATTACTCAAGAGTAAAAGAGACCGGGACTCGGAATTCAGTCCAGACAGAGGCATTGCAAGCACCATTTTTAACTGCTTTACGGGCAGCTTGGTCAAGAGCATTGGAGCCACTGCGTTTTAAAATTTTAACTTCAGCAACTTTTCCTCCTGGGCCAACCAAGACACTCAGCATAACTGTACCTGTATCTCCGTTTTCTGCCGCTATAGGCGGATATGGCGGTTTAGGAATATGGCAAGTGCCGCCTTTAACGGGATTGGCTCTACTACTACCCGGTCCGGCTCCAGGGCCATTTCCACCGCCGGAACCTCCTCCACTGCCACTACCTGAACCATGTTCGCCTTTGTTGCCACCACTGCCGGGGCCGCTGCCTTCACCTTGTCCGTTACCAGGACCTTTGTTGCCTCCGCCGTTTCCTTTGCTGTCGCCATGAGGAGCTTTACCTTGTCCGTTGCCTTTACCGTTTTCCGCAGTATTCGGACCAGTTTTGCTGCTGGTATAGTCTGAGGCTTTAGGTGCAGGTTTAGGTTCTGCTTTGGGTTGGGGTTTAGGCTCTGGGCGTGGCTCTGGTTTGGGCTCTGGCTTAGGTTCCGGTTTGGGTTCGGGTTTAGGCTCAGGTTTTGGTTTCTCAACCGGCTTGGGCTTCTCTTTCGGTTGCTGAATATCGGCATCCGCTTTTTTTGTTATTACCGGCTTGAACTGTGGTTTGGGTTGTTCGACCGGTTTGGGTTTCGGTTGAGGCTTGGGCTTTTGCGGTTCGGGCGTTTTTTCGGGAGCGGCAGGCGCACCTTCGCCTTCGGGGGTGCCGTCTCCACCTCCGTCGCCACCACCTAAATCCGCCAAATCGACAAACTCAATATTTGCCATTTCCGGTATAAGCGGTTTATATGTTTCCCACAAAAGCGCAATCAAGCCCGCGTGAAGCAATGTTACGGTAATGACGGCTACTGGGATTAAAATTCGGTCTTTATTCATAATCGACGCATGATAATAGCAACAATTTTTGTTTGCAACCTGTTTTTACATCTGTTTTTTGAGTTAATATTTATTCTGGAATAATCTAAAATATTAATATGTACAATGCAACATTTTGATATTGCTATTCATTATCACAATAAAACAAAAGAAAAAGAGGAAGCGACGCCTCAGTCAACTGGATTAGAAGTTGTTCATCCGGAAAAGTTCACAAATTTACAATAAAAGTGGTTTGGATAAAACGATGGCGATGGCGTGCCTTAGAGGAGAAAAAGCTGCAAAAATATTATTTTATTGATTGGCTTGTGTTCTTAGATTGATTCCCGCTATTGCAGGTCGGTAGTTGGTGTGGCTTGAATAGCGGGATAGACCCGTACACTTTCCCAAAAAGGTCGTCTGAAAATAGAAAATTTGATGCTTGTGAAATGTTGTGGTTACAAGAATGATCAGATGTTTCCTAATTTTGGGATTGTGCGGGTTTTCAGTTAAGTCTCTTAAAACATATCGGCAGAGTAGGTAGCTTATGCCGATTTATCGTCTGTTTTTTCGACAACGATTTCGATTTTGGGTTCGTATAGCAAATCGTAGGTTGGTTTATTGAGCAGATCCTGCAAAGTAAACCCGTCCAAATGCGCAAAGAAAGCCTTAATCGCTCCGCCCAAAATGCCGGTAAGGCGGCAAGACGGCGTAATCAGGCATTCGTTGTTTTCCCCCATGCATTCGACAACCTGCATGGGTTCAAGATGGCGAACGACCGCGCCGACATTGATTTTATCGGGTGTGTCGGCAAGACGCAGTCCGCCTCCTTTCCCTCTTATGCTGGTCAGGAATCCGCCTTTGACAAGCGCGGTAACGACTTTCATCAAATGACTTTTTGAAATGTTATAGGCTTCGGCAATGGTTCCGATATTGACTAACGAATCGTCGTTTATGGCCGCATAAATCAATACCCGCAGACCATAATCCGTATGTTGCGTCAGATACATGGTTTTCTCTGTTCAGAATATATTATTTTTTTAGGACGGCGGCAGTGTTTCCAGTGGAGAATTGTCGCCGTTATGTGTTTGACTTTATATATGATTAAGTTTCATAATATCTGAAACATTTAAATTAATCCAGTGTAGTTTGATAATTTATTATCATTATAATCAAATATTATGAAGCCGTTAAAACGCCACCCAGCACTTATCGAACTTTCCCGCGAACACCATCACGCCCTTTCACTCTGCGTCCGCCTCCTGCGCGCGCCCGATGAAAGCCATCAAACAGAGCTCGAAGCCCATTTCCTTGAATTGGAACCGCATTTTGTCGAAGAAGAAACCATGTTCGCCCCGCATTGGCAGAATATTCCTGTTGTGATGCGCGAACGTTTCGAAGCCGAACACGCCAAACTGCGCAGTATGATAGCAAATCCTGAATATCTTAACGAAGCATGGAATAAGGACTTTGCCGTTACCCTACGCGACCATGCCCGTTTTGAAGAACGCGAACTGTTTCCCGCAGTCGAGCCGTTTTTGCCGGAACCCGAAGGAATCTGATAAAAGAGGTCGTCTGAAAGTCCGAAAGCACGATTTTAGCGTTTTCAGACGACCCTACTGTCTATTCAAACCTAAAAAATACCATTCAAAAAAAACAAACTAAGGAACTACCATGACCGCCTTTTTCAAACACCCTGTTTGGGCAATGGCATTCCGCCCGTTTTACTCGCTGGCGGCACTATACGGCGCACTCTCCATCCTGCTTTGGGGCTTCGGCTATACGGGTACGCCCGAGTTGTCCAATTTTTATTGGCACGCCCATGAGATGATCTGGGGCTATGCCGGACTCGTCGTCATTGCCTTCCTATTGACCGCCGTTGCCACTTGGACGGGGCAGCCGCCCACGCGCGGAGGCGTTTTGGCAGGATTGACCGCATTTTGGTTGGCAGCAAGGATTGCCGTTTTCATTCCGGGCTGGGGTGCAACCGCCAGCGGCATACTCGGCACGCTGTTTTTCTGGTACGGCGCAGTTTGCATGGCATTGCCCGTCATCCGTTCCAAAAACAAACGCAACTACGTCGCCGTATTCGCCATCGTCGTCCTAGGCTGCACGCACGCCGCATTCCACTTCCAACTGCATGCCGGAAACGCATCTGCACTGCTCAGCGGGCTGCAGTCCGGTCTGATTATGGTCTCAGGCTTTATCGGCCTTATCGGCATGCGGATTATTTCCTTCTTTACCTCCAAACGCCTGAATGTTCCGCAAATCCCCAGCCCGATGTGGGTCGCGCATGCGTCCCTCTGGTTGCCCATGCTGACTGCCATGCTGATGGCGCACCATGCCCTGCCTTGGCTTTCATCTGCTTTTGCCTTTGCAGCGGGCGTGATTTTTACCGTACAGGTTTACCGCTGGTGGTATAAAGCCGTTCTGAAAGAACCGATGCTGTGGATTTTGTTCGCAGGCTATTTGTTCACAGGTTTGGGATTGATTGCCATCGGTGCCTCCTACTTCCACAGCTCTTTCCTTAATCTTGGCGTACATCTCATCGGCGTCGGCGGTATCGGCGTCCTGACATTGGGCATGATGGCGCGCACTGCGCTCGGGCATACCGGCAACTCCATCTATCCACCGCCCAAATCCGTACCCGTCGCCTTTTGGCTGATGATAGCCGCCACTGTCATCCGCATCATTGCAACCTTCGTCAGCGGCACCGGTTACACCCACAGCATCCGCACTTCCGCAGTCTTGTTTGCCCTGTCCTTGCTGCTTTACGCATGGAAATACATCCCTTGGCTCATCCGCCCGCGTTTGGACGGCAAACCGGGTTAATTAAATCAAGCATATCAAACGAAAGGTCGTCTGAAACCTTAAAACAGGTTTCAGACGACCTTTTTATATGGGAATCCGCTTTAAACCGGTACGGCGTGGTTTTACCGAAGTCCGTATCGTTTCAGTGCGTGTTATTGCTCGATACCGTTTTCACGCAATAGCTGGTGAATTTGCTGTTGGGCTTTATCTTCTTTCAGCAGCTGGGTGAGTTGATCGCGAATCAGATCAAACGGCGGTGCTTGAGGATCTTTTTGGATTTCGCTGATTTTAAACAGGAAGAACTTGTTTTCAATTTCAACAGGATTGTGAGTTACCTCTCCCCGATTCATTGGACCCAAGATGCCTGCAAGCGGTTGGCGCAGCTGTCTTGCCATGACGAAATCTTCAAATGCGGGTTGCTGATTCGGATATCGTTTCGTCAATTCTTCAAATGACAAGCCTTTCAAGAGCAATTCTTGTGCTGCTCGTGCTTCTTCGGGCGTATCGAAGCTAACCTGCTGAATCTTGATCATACGGGTTTGCTGATCGTAAAACTTCAATAATTCAGCATTGCTGATTTCGGCAGTGCGCTTCAGATAGTCGGCATATTGCGCCGCGTAAAATTCCGCTTCCATAGTGAGGAATTGGTTGCGGACCTCGGGATCTTTATCCAATCCGGCTTTGAGTGCGGCATTTTTGAGAATTTCAATGCTTTGCAAGTGTTTGACGACTTCTTGGCGGATTGCTTTGCCGTCAGGCTGCTGCTTGGATTCAGGACGCTGTTCGGCTTGCTTGAGAATGCGGGCGACTTCGCTGTCTATGCGTGCCGGATCAATATCAGGCGCTTTGGCGACAGCAAATCCGGCAACAGCCGTCGCCATGATGACTGCGGCGGCAGTTTGGTATGTCATGATAAAAACTCCGTGAACAGTTATTTAATTGTGGCTTTTTGCAACAGAGATTGGAGTGCTTCATCGACGCGGGAGGTTTGCAGGTCTTGGGCTATACTGCTTTTGGATTCGTCATAAGACGGAAGCTTTACATCCCGACGGTCGTTGACATAGAAGACGGCATATACGTCGCTGTCTTGCAGAGGCGTTGTAGTGTGCGCACCTTTTTTCAAATCTTTAACTGCGGCATAGAGCGGGGGAACGGCTTCTTGCAAATCTTTTAAAGGAACATAGCCTTGCTGGATGCCGCCCGCTTGTTTGGCGCGTTCATCTATTGAATATTGTTTCAGGACGGAGGCAAAGCTTTTCTTGGCATTTAAATCAGAAATGGCTTTTTGGGCATCCGCTTGGGTGCGGGTAATAATTTCGCCCAGTTGTACTTCTTGAGTGCCTTTGTAGAAGTTGCTGAAATTATCGTAAGCGGTTTTGACGTCTTTTTCTTGAACAGGATTTTGACGGAGGACGTGAATCGCATAAGCTTGTCCAAGTAAATCGCTTTCAAATGCCGCCCATTCGGTTTTGAAATGTGCTTTTTTATCGGCACCTTGTTTTTTGGCATCCGTACGGGCATGTTCCAAAGCTTGTTTGAATTCGGCACTTTGGTCGAGTTTCAGGCGTTTGGCTTCTTGTGATACGACGGTATTGATGACTTGGCGCTCGGTCAGTTCTCTGCGTAGCTCGGGAGAATCGGGAATTTTGTTGTTTGCTGCACGCAGCGCGGCAACTTGGGCATCAATGACGCTGCTGTCGATGGCTTGACCATTAACTGTAACTAAGGTTTGGGCAGAAAGGCTGCCGGAAACCAGAGCAGTCATCAGCATAGAGATGAGATATTTTTTCTTCATGATTTTCTCTTGTTATGTCCAGTATGTCTGTAATTAGTGGAAGTATTCGTCTGGAGTGGCCGCTTTGATGCTCAATGCGTGAATCAGCCCTTCGGAAAACAGATCGTGAAGTAAGGTTTTAATGGTGCGTTGGCGGTTAAGACGGCTGACGCCGCCGAAAGCTTCGCTGACGACTACGACCGTATAATGCCCGCCTCCTTTGTTTCCCGAGTGCCCCGCATGCAGATGGCTGTCATCCTGAAAGTCAAAAAAAACAGGATTCAGCGTTTTCAGACGACCTTCAATAGCTTCACGCATATCCATTATTTGAATACGGCTTTGAACGGTTTGATCAATACCTCTTCATAGACGCCCGCATCGACGTAAGGGTCTTTTTCCGCCCATTCTTGAGCGGCATCCAAAGATTCAAATTGAGCCACAATCAGACTGCCGGACACGCGCTCCGGATTGTCGGGAAGAGGGTTTGGGCCGGCAGTCAGAAGACGTCCTTCAGCCTTCAAAGCTTCCAAGCGTTGCAGATGGGCAGGGCGTGCCGCCATACGGGCTTCGTGTACATTATCGGCATCGGTGGCCAGGAGCATGTAATATTCCATCAACTATCCTTTTTGGGTAAATATCGGCTCAAATAGGAAAATTGAGCGATAAAGAAAACAAACAAAAAACCGGTAGAGCCGAACATTTTGTAATTTACCCATTGTTCTTTGAAGTGGGTAAATACAAACCAGTTGGCAATACCTAAGAAAATCATGAATGCGACCCAGGCATAAGTCAGTTTACTCCAAACATGTTCAGGCAGTTCCAACTCTTTGCCCATAGTCGCTTTTAATCCGTTTTTTCCGCTTAGATGGCTGATCAGCAAAACCAATGCGCCAATCCAGAACAAAACGGTCGGTTTCCACATGATAAAACGGTCATCATGAAGTAGAATGGTCGCGCCGCCGAATACGACGATCAGGATCAGGCCGACCCACTGCATCGTATCGAGTTTTTTGTATTTCCAGTAAGTAAAACCTGCCTGCAAAATGCCGAATACAACGGCAACCGCAGTCGCAGTAATCATGTTTTTCGTGATTGTGTAAGTCAGGAAAAACAAGATGACTGCCAATAAATCGCTTAAAACTTTCATAATCAAACAAACAAAAAAGATGAAACCAATCGGCTAAACGCTAATCATACAGGCAGCCTCACCTTTTTGCACCACCCTGGAAACGAAATTGCCGATGCAGGCGGGCAATAATCTAAAAAAAGGGTTTAAAAAATGCCGTCGGGATGATAAACTATGTTATCAGTAGGATTTGTAAAAAAGAAACACAGAAATTACAAACCTGTTAATTTCTCGTTCGTTTCATCACTTAATTCATCGGATTACTTGGCAGACTGCGACTTTAGAAGATATCATAACGTAATATATCGTAATATACGGTTAAGCATGTAGCAGTTCTAGCAGGGTTGTCATTTTACACAGGGGACAAGTTTTGAAAAACCATCATAAAATCAAATTAATCGCGGCATCTGTGGCCTTGGCAGTGTCGTTTGGTGCGAGCGCAGGGCTTGGCGGGCTGAATGTCCAATCCCATCTGGGCGAGCCGTTTTCAGGCAGTATTACCGTAACCGGTGACGAGGCTCAGGCGCTGTTGAAAGGCGGAAAAGCGACTGTTTCCAATAGCAATTTGCGTACCAGTGTCCGTAAGTCGGGCGACAAGGCAGTCGTCACTATCCACTCAAGCAAAGCGATTAAAGACCCTGTGTTGATTTTCCAAGTCGGCGCAGGTTCGCAATCACGCGAATACACAGCCATCATTGATCCCGCAGGCTATTCCGGTAAAACGGATGGTTCAAGCCGTGCGCGCAGCGGTGGCGAATCTTCATCCAATTCTTCTGCTGACAACAATTCATACCATTCTCAATTTGACCGTCAGGCGGCGCGTGACCGTATCAACCGCGCGATACAAAACGGAAATCAAAATGAAACCGTTCGCAAGGAAGCTGTACGAAAAGATAAAAACAACACAAATAAACCGGTACAGACACAGGCACAGCCGTCAAAACAACAGCAACAATCTTCTGTAGGCGCCAATGGGACCGAGATTCGTTATGGCAAGCAGCATCTGGTTCGTCAGGGTGAAACTCTGACCGAAATTGCCACTAAAATCCGTCCTCAAGGAATGACCGTCGAACAAACAATACAGGCATTGGTCAATGCCAACCCCGGCGTGTTCATCGGTAAAGATGCCGACCGTATGCTTGCGGGCAAGGTGTTGTACATTCCGATGCACGGCGATATGAAATCGACGGCATCCAAACCTGCACAAGTCAAACCTCCGGTTCAGGAAGGCAATAAGCCTCAAGCCCAAGGGTCGTCTGAAAAAGCCGGTACCGCAACGCCTCCTAAAGAGACTCCGGTAGAAAACACCAAAGTAGAAAATAAAAAAGAAGATAAAAAAGCTGAGCCGGTACAAGAAGCTAAGCCTGAAACCAAACCGGCTGTAACGACGGCAGGCACTCCGGAGCAAAATAAAGCTGAAACAGGTGCAGCCTCTGCCGAGCAAGTAAATGTCCTGCCTGAGCCGAATGCATCGTCTGCAACAGCAAACACAGAACCACAAGAAATTTCTCAGGCACAAGCTGATGTCGAAGCGCGCATTGCCTCGGCAGTTGCCACAGAAAAACAACAAGAAGAAGCATCAGCGGAAGAAAGCGGATTATGGCGCTGGCTGTTGATCGGCGGTGCGGCAGCGGCAGGTTTGTTGCTGTTACTGTTCTTGTTGGGCAAGCGGAAGAATTCAGCTGTTGCGCCTGTGGCTGGTGCGATAGATCAGGACGATCAGGATGAGGACGATCTCGATATCAGTATCGAAGATCATGTATTCCCTGCTGCCACTGCGCCGCAACCGCAACCACAACCACAACCACAAGTTGTAGCAGAAACTTCCAAATCTGAAGAAGACGGTTTGGAAATTGAAGATGATTTCGATGATGAAGTATTCTTTAATGAGCCGACTCCGGTTGCCGAACCTGCACAAGAAAACGTCGATCTGGATCTGAACGAACTGGACAATACTCAAGCCAGCATCGTGTCTAGCGCCGTAACCATCGACGAAGAAACCGAAAAACGCCGTGATATCGATTGGGATACTGTCGAATCTACCGAAAGCGTATATGAGCCTGAGCCGGAAAATCCATATCAACATGTTGCTGTTGTAATGGAAGACAGAGCTGCTGAAGTAGAAGCAGTAGAAAAAGAGGTTGCTCATGAGGAAGAGGCCCCATACGTTTCCTCTTTTGTAGCACCATCTGTTTCAGACGACCTGTCAGAAGCTCAACCACAAGCACCGGAAGAAGAGCCAATTCCTTTCGAAGTAGAGGTGGAAGAGCCTAAATCAGAAACAATTGATGCAGAAGCAGAAGAAGTAGAAGCCAAATCTGAAGAATCGGAAGAGGGTTGGGATTTCTTCGCGGAAGAGCCAAAAGCGGCTAAAGCTATTGAGCCTTTCCCTGAATTAGGCGCACAAGAAGAAACGTCGTCTGAAGTTGAAGTCGCAGACATACAAGAAGAAGTGTTGGCTGAAGTTGAAACAGCAGACAAACAGGCAGATAGCTCTGAGGAAGCGCTGGACTTCGTTATTGAAAAAACAGAGCAGCCACAGCCTGAAGCCGATGTTCAGCCGTTTGAGATTAAACAAGACGAACCTTTATCATTCCAAGATGGTGAAGATTTCAGTATTGAAAACACTCAAGAAGCCAGCGCTGACGAAACTATCGAATGGGAAAATCTGGGTGTTGAAGATACTGCCGACAACAGTAATGAACATTCCGGTTTTGACTCAGGCTTCATCTCCGAGTCCGTCGGTATGACAGCTCCGCTGGAAGCTAAATATGACCTAGCTAAAATGTATGTTGAAATCGGCGATCCCGATGCTGCCCGCGAGACATTGACTGAATTGCTGGAAGACGCAAGCGGTGAGATCCGTAATAAAGCCCAAGCATTGATGAACGAATTGAATGCCTAATATTGGCAAGTAAATCGAAATTGAACAATGCTAAAATAAAAGATGCCGTGAAAACGGCATCTTTTATTATTTTCAGACGACATATGACTGCATACACCGAATCATTATCCATAAAAACCATACAAAGATGGGCATTAACCCTGTCTTATGACGGCAGCCAATTTTACGGTTGGCAAAAACAAGCCGACGGTTTACCCACTGTTCAGACGACCTTGGAATGCGCACTCAGTCAGATTGCGGGTGAAACCATCCGTACTATTGTTGCCGGACGAACCGACACAGGCGTACACGCGACTGCACAAGTCGTCCATTTTGATACCGCAGTGGTCCGTCCCGAGCAGGCGTGGGTGCGGGGCGTCAATGCTTATCTTCCTGAAGGTGTGGCTGTATTGTTCGCGCAGCAGGTTGCCCCACATTTTCACGCCCGCTTTGACGCATACGGTAGAAGATATCGTTACCTTTTGGAATCATCTCCCGTCCGCTCCCCGATATTGCAAGGCAGAGTAGGGTGGACGCACCTCAAACTCGATCCTGAAAAAATGCAACAGGCAGCTCTATTATTAGAAGGCGAACATGATTTCTCCAGCTTTCGTGCTGCCGAATGCCAAGCAAAATCGCCCATTAAAACCTTATACAGCGCAAAAATCAGCGGTACGCCGCAATTCCTCAAATTAGACCTGCACGGCAATGCCTTTCTACATCATATGGTGCGTAATATCATGGGTGCATTGGTTTATGTTGGTAGCGGCAGGCTTAGCGTTTCCGGATTTCAGGACTTAATCGAAGAGCGCAGTCGATTAAAAGCCCCCCCGACTTTTATGCCTGATGGGCTGTATCTGACCGGAGTGGATTATCCGTCCGAGTTCGGTATCATTCGTCCCGAAATGCCAATATGGCTGTGAGGTCGTTTGAAATCTAAGTGCGTGCTTATGGAGAATCTTTCTTTGCCAAAGTCTGTTGCGGGTAATGCCCGCACTGCATCAATAAGGTCACAGTCTGCCCGAATAGATATTTCTATCAACCTTTCCAGAAATTTGGTTTGCGGGAATTGTATGTGCCAATGGCAAAAGGTCGTCTGAAATCAATACAAAGATTTTCAGACGACCTTTTCTTTTGAGGAAACTACGGGACAGGTCATGTCGGTGTTACACCGACGAAACCGCAAATTCAAAGGGCAGGATTTATGTTTCTACATTGAGGGAGGGAATATACCTAATGTTCATGACCGGCTAATCCCACATAAATTGCATGCTATAAGAAAGTACACACCTGCACCCGTTTATTCATTCATCCGGCTGATTTAGCTAAAAAACAACAGCCAATCGCCTAAAACGACCGTTTAGGAAATTGTGTTGTAAAAATGCAAACAACGGGTAAGTTGATATTACATTATGATTTATAAGGAAAATATTGCGAATGCCTTGTTGTGATGCGGGTGCTGTGAGGTCAGGTGGTCAGTAGGGGTAGTGAATAAAGTTTGTTTTTTTAGAGAGGAACAATTATAGTGAGAGTCATGGAATCGCTGATTCCAGCGATAATGTAAAGCCTAAGCGGATTCTATCCGAGTCTGCTTAAGTTATTTCTTCACGATAGAAAAGGAATACAGCAATGAAAAAATCTCTGATTGCTCTGACTTTGGCAGCTTTGCCTGTTGCAGCTATGGCTGACGTGACTCTGTACGGTCAAGTTAAAGCCGGTGTTGAAGTTTCTCGTACTAAAGAAACTGTTAATCACGTAAGCACCAAAAACAAAACTGCAACTGAAATTGCTGACTTTGGTTCCCGTATCGGTTTCAAAGGTCACGAACACCTGAGCAACAACCTGAATGCTATCTGGCAAGTAGAGCAAAATACTTCTGTTGCCGGTACTGACAAAGGTTGGGGTACTCGTGAATCCTTCATCGGTTTGGAAGGCGGCTTCGGTAAAGTTCGCGCTGGTAAATTGAACACTGCTCTGAAAGACAACAGCGACAGCGTAGATCCTTGGGAATCTAGCGACGCGAATGCATCAGTTTTGCAATTCGGTAAACTGAAACGTGTTGACGAGCGTAAAGTATCTGTACGTTACGACTCTCCAGTATTTGCTGGTTTCAGCGCAAGCGCTCAATACCAACCACGCGACAATGCTAACCCTGAGGACAAACATGTTCATGACGTGAAAACCCGTCACTCTTTCGACCTGGGTCTGAACTATGAAAACTCCGGTTTCTTTGGTCGCTACGCTGGTACTTTCGCAAAACGTAAATCTTTGGATACAGAACATCTGGAACTGTTCAACAGCAACACCACTTTGGGTTCTGGCGTTTACAAAGACTACCAAGTACACCGTCTGGTAGGTGGTTACGATGCTAACAACGTACTGGTTTCTGTTGCCGGTCAATACGAAGGCTTTAAAGCTGACGTAGCTGACGCTAAGAAAAACGAACGTACTGAAGTTGCTGTAACTGGCGGCTACCGTATGGGTAACGTAATGCCTCGTCTGTCTTACGCTCACGGCTTCAAAGCTAAAGAAAACGGCGTGAAACAAGGTAACAGCCAATACAACCAAGTGATTGTTGGTGCTGACTACGACTTCTCTAAACGTACTTCTGCTCTTGTTTCTGCCGGCTGGTTGAAAGAAGGCAAAGGTGGCGACAAAACTCAATCTACCGCTGGTCTGGTTGGTCTGCGTCACAAATTCTAATCTAGTACGATTAGTTTAAATAAAGAGCCTGCTTTATGCAGGCTCTTTTGTTTTTTGAATAATGTGTGTTTGGTTGGATGTATATCGGTTTCGTATTATCTGTACGGTCTGTGGCTTCGCAGCCTTGTTCTGATTTAAATTTAACCCGCTATTTGCTGGCATGGGCAGTATAACGATGAAAGTTTGCCGTAGATTGTATAGTGGATTAACTTTAAACCAGTACGGCGTTGCCTCGCCTTGGCTCAAAGAGACATTCTCTAAGGTGCTGAAGCACCAAGTGAATCGGTTTCTGTACTGTCTGTACTGTCTTGAGGCTTCGCAGCCTTGTCCTGATTTAAATTTAATCCACTATAGTACCGCTCATTCCCTCATTATGTGAAGTTTATTGGATAGAAAAAGGTCGTCTGAAAAACCGATTCGGATTTTCAGACGACCTTTGTTTGAATCGAAAGCTTGTTTATTCGATGACTTCTTCGGTTGTCGTGCTGCGGTAGGTAGAGCCGTTGAACGTCGGCATAGGCGGGGGCAGCAGGTTGTTGAGGGTTAAGGCGGCGGGGTTCAGGGTAGGGTAGCCGCTGAAGGTTACGGTGTAGCCGCCGTTGGCGGTGCTGTGGATTTTGGCATGTGCGCCTAAGGGGAAGGTGCTTTTATTGGTGATATGTCCAAAGGGGAAGCCTGTCAGGACAGGGACTTTGGCGGTGCGTGAGACGTGGTTGACGACGGCGGAGAAGTCGTAGCTTGAGTCGTATACGTCGCGGATGGTGCCCATGCGGAAGTCGCCGAAGATGATGGCGCGTTGTTTTTGCAGGATGCCTGCAAGATAAAGCGTGTTCAACATGCGTTCGATGCGGTAGGGTTGTTCGCTGACGTCTTCGACGAACAGGATGCCGCCTTGGATGTCGGGCATATAGGGCGAGCCTGCGAGGGAGGCTAGGACGCTGAGGTTGCCGCCCCATAAGGTACCTTCGACGTTGACGTTGGCGCGTTGGATGGCGGGAACGTCGATGACGTTGACGTTGTTGGTGGTGCCGCGGATGAACGAATCCATGGTGTAGACGCTGGGTTCGGGTTTGCCGAATTCGCTGTAAACCATAGGTCCGGCGAAACTTGCCATATTGCCTTTGGCGAGCAGGGCGAGTTGGACGGCGCAAACGTCGCTGAAGCCGAAGAATAAAGTGCCGCGTTCGCGCATTCTGGCGCCGAGTGAGGCGAAGTCGATTTGCGGCAGGATGCGTGCCGCGCCGTAGCCGCCGCGCAAGCCCATGAGGACTTTGGGGGTTTCAACGCGGCCGGTGGCGACCTCTTGGAAGTCGGCGGCACGTTGGGCGTCGGAGCCGGCGAAGCGTTGATAGCGTCGGCTGCCTGCTTGTTGGTTGGTCACGGTAAAACCTGCGTTATAGAGGCGGGTTAAGCCTGCGTTGACGCGGTTGGGATCTTCGGCAAAGCCGGAAGGGGCGACGACGCGGAGGAGGTTGTCGCCGGAGCGTGGGGGATGGCTGGTTTTGGGCTGCACGGGTTGGGCTTTCGCTGTGTTGCCGGTTTGAGTGGACGGGGTAACGGTAGTGCCGGTGCCGCAGGCTTGCAGCAGACCGGCTCCGGCTGCGGCGGAGCAGGCGCGGAGGAAATGGCGGCGGGAGGTTTGCCAGGTCATATGGTTTCCTTTGGTTGGGTTTCAGACGACCTTTGTGGCAGGTCGTCTGAAAATCTGTTGATATGCGGTTTCCGATACGCCCGTTAAGGTCGTCTGAACATTACGCCAGCAGGGCTTTGACTTGTTCTGTCCAGTGGTCCGGCAAGGGCATGCCGTGTTCGCGGACGGGTGCTGCCCAAATCGGGGCAGGAAAGTTGGCATCGTTTTCAAAGCGGGCGATGACGTGCCAATGCAGATGGGGAACGACGTTGCCCAGGCTGGCAAGGTTGATTTTGGCGGGATGGAACACTTGGCGCATGGCGGCTTCGACTTTATACACCATTTCCATGATTTCGGCACGTTCGGCGGCTGAAAGGTCGGTCATCTCGGCGATGTGGTCGTTCCAGATGACGCGGCAGAATGCCGGGGCTGCGGCTTCGTTGTGGACGGCGATAACGCGCAGGTTTGGGGTTTGCAGCAAAATGTCTTCGTTGTCTGCGGTGCAGATGGGGCAGGTCATGGGTTTTTCTTTCTGAGTCTGAATAGGAATCGGATGATTTCAATCAGGATTTTTAGAACGAGGTAAATGGCAGTTAGTAGTATGAATGCGTAAAACCACGGTTCAGGTATAAACCACCAAAATAAATAGGAGGGTGTGATTAAGTCGGCACATTCTTCGGCACTCTTAACGTGATCGCACAATCCAAAGCGAAAAAAATCATTGACATCATGAAAGGGCGAATAGGCAAACATAAATGCTATGGGCGTCACACAAATCAATGCAATGATGGCAATCCAAAAGAATGGTTTGAGATGTTTGAGTGCAGTCATGGATGAAGTGTTATAAAAATTTTGCCGCGCCTCGGTTGGCGAGCTCGTCAGCTTTTTCGTTTTCAGGGTGTCCGGCATGGCCTTTTACCCAAGTCCAACGGACATCGTGCTGTTGAACCAAGCTGTCGAGTTCTTTCCATAAATCATCGTTTTTAACCGGTTTTTTGGCGGCGGTTTTCCAGCCGTTTTTTTTCCAGCCGTGTATCCAGCTTTCCATGCCGTTTTTGACGTATTGCGAGTCGGTGCAGATGATGACTTGGCAGCGGCGTTTTAGGGATTTCAGGCCTTCGATGACGGCGGTCAGCTCCATGCGGTTGTTGGTGGTTTCCGCTTCGCCGCCGAACAGTTCTTTTTCATGTGCGCTGTAACGCATGAACACGCCCCAGCCGCCTGCGCCGGGATTGCCTTTGCATGCGCCGTCAGTGTAGAGATAGACGGGTTTGTCCATAAAATACCTTTGTGTGAAGAGCCATTATCATAACACAAGGCAGGAGGTCGTCTGAAAGCGGGGTTTGGGAATGGTTTTTTAAGTGGATGAATGGATGCCGCGCTGATTGGCGTTGCGCTTGTCGGCAATAGAAAACAGGTCGTCTGAAACGGTTTCAGACGACCTGTTTGACTATGGACGCGGTGTTAACTGCCTGAGCCGACGGTGTAAACCTTACCGATGCTGCTGGGGTCTTGCAGGACGGCGGCGACGGCGGTGGCGAGTCCGTTTCGGCTCATGTAGTTTTTAGGGATGCCGTCGGGGTGGTCGGTCAGGATGTGGCGGTTGTCTTCGCTGTTGTCCAATCCGCAGGGGCGGAGGATGGTCCAGTTCAAACTGCTTTGTTTGAGGTAGATTTCGGCTTCGGTTTTGGCGCGGACGGCTTCGCCGAGGGCTTGTTTGAAGGGTTCGCTCATCATGTCCCATTGTTCGCCGCAGCCCATGCTGGTAATCAGGATGAAACGGGCTTGCGGGTTGGCGGCTTGGACGGCGGCGATGATGTTGATGTTGCCCAATGCGTCGCTGCGTATGCCTTGTTCGTTTTTGCCGCCGACGAAGCTGATGACGCTGTCGGGGCGGTATTGTGCGAACACTTTGTCGAGCGCGTCGGCATCGAGCGCGTCGGCTACGGTCGTCTGAATGCGGTGTTCGCTGAAGAACGAATCTTCAGGCGGCTTTCTTAATACGGCAACGGTGTCGGCGGGATGGGTGAGTGTGCGGATGAATGCGCGGCCGGACGGGCCGTTGGCGCCGAAGATGAGTTGCATAGGGTCTCCTTTGTTGGATGGTTTGGGGTAGGCTGGTTGATTTTCAGACGACTTTGAATTGCTAGTTTGTGCTTTACCCTCTCCCTAACCCTCTCCCACAGGGAGAGGGGATGGGTTGGCAGGGAAGCTAAAAGTGGCAGAGAAACCAAAAATGGGAGCAGTCGTAAAATGGTTCAGTTGTAGCGTGGGCTATGCCCACGATTTTGCTCCAACGGTCGTCTGAAATCTGTATTTGTTTTTAACGAAACTCGCTGTATTCGTTTTAACTTCATTGATACTGCGCTTTCAGACGACCTTGTTGTGTTTGAAGCCGTGTGGTCGTGGGCATAGCCCACGCTACTTCTTTTCAGTTTTCTTTTGTGGCAGAGCTTAGGTCGTCTGAAAACGGGCAAAGCGGGTTTTATAACAACTGTCGTAGCGTGGGCTTTACCCGCGGAATTGACTTACCGGTTTGTGCTTTGCCCTCTCCCTAGCCCTCTCTCACGGGGAGGGGGGATGGATTGGCGGGGAAACTCCAAGTGGCAGAGAAGCCAAAAATGGTTCAGTTGTAGCGTGGCCTATGCCCGCGATTTTGCTTCAACGGTCGTCTGAAATCTGTATTGGGGTTTCAGCAAAATTCGCTGCATTCGTTTTAACTTTGTTGATGCTGCGCTTTCAGACGACCTTGTTGTGTTTGAAGCCGTGAGGTCGTGGGCATAGCCCACGCTACTTCTTTTCGGCTTTTCCGCGGCAGAGCGGTGGTCGTCTGAAAACGGGCAAAGCGGGTTTTATAACAATAGCCATGGGTGGGTTTTACCCGCGGAATTGACTTACCAGTTTGGTGTCGTGCCCTCTCCCTAACCCTCTCCCGCGGGGAGAGGGAATTGAGGATACTGAAATTCAACCATTTTTGGATTTTCTGCCACTTGGAATTTGTCAGCAAATCTATCCCCTCTCCCCGTGGGAGAGGGTTAGG
>NZ_KV800921.1:166677-200967 GCF_001810355.1 Neisseria sp. HMSC074B07
CCCTCTCCCCGTGGGAGAGGGTTAGGGAGAGGGCGGTAAGCGCGAGCTTACTTTGTGGCAAACGCCAATCTTGCAGGCAGCCTGTCGAATTTCATCGGATATTTACGATGTCGAAAAATAATTTCGTTTGTGCAGGAATGCGGCAATTTCTATCGGTTTCAGGCAAAGGTCGTCTGAAACCCGTTTAAGCTGCCTCAAACAGTTTTCTCATGGCTTCGATTTGGTGTTGTTTGAGTTCGCCTGCTTCGTCGCGGCCGACGAAGATTTTGAACATGGCGCCGCCGTTGCGGTTGATGAAGTTGAGAGAGCAGGTGTCTTTGCCCATAAACGGACGCTCTAAAAGGTAAATGGCGGCGCAGTTTTCGTAATAGATATGACCGTGTACGCCGCCGTCGGTTTCGGGGTGGTCGAAGTTGTAGAAGCCGCGGCCGACTTTGCCGCCGGGCAGTTTGCCGGTAACTTCGACGATGGCGTCGGGGGTGTGGGCGATGAAGGTGACGGCTTCGTCCCAGGCGGCGACGGCTTGGAGGATTTCGACGATGCGGCTGCCTTCGGTTTGGCGGATGCAGTTTTCGGGCAGGCAGCGGATGACGTCTTCAAAGCTGCATTGGTTTTGCGCGGCGAGCATTTCGAGCACTTGGCCGGGATTTTTTTCCAATGATTGGCGCAACATGATTTGTTGTTCGGATGAAAGTTTTTGCATGGTTTGATCCTTTTCTTGGGTCGGGAGGGTGAGCATGAGTTTGCGGATGAGGGTGGGCGACCAGTAGCGGCCGCTGGTGTTCAGGCGGATGAGGCCGTCCGAACCTTGTTCTTCAAAGAGTTGCATTGCCTGCCATTGGGCAATTAGTTTCTGCGCGGCGGCGTTGCCGTCAAACAGCGAGGGATTCAGACGACCTGTTTCCATGTCGTGCTGCACTTGTCCAAGTAGGGTTTTGTTCGGGCTGTGGCCGCTCATGAAGGCGATGTTTTTTTCACCTTTCGGGGTGGCGAGGTAGCTGTCCAAATCGCCCTGCACCTGATAGCTGAAGCCGCCGAAGTTGCCGCCTGCGCCGGAGCCGAACGCCCAGCAGGGGATATTGGATTTGACCAGCGTGTTGTAGCGGTTGCGTTCGCCGCGGCCGGGATAGGCGAAATGGCTGTTGCTGACTTGGTTCCAGCCTTTTTGCTCCAGCGTTTCGACGGCGTAGGCGTATTGGTCGGCCTGAACGTCGAAACCCGGCGGGGCGGGAAATGCGCCTTTCTCCACCATGCGGTTGATGGGCAGCATGGGATAGAGGTTGAAGGCGTAGGTGTCGAGTCCGGACAAAGGCAGGGCGGTGGCGCGTTCGAGGTCGTTTTGCCAAACGGCATCGGTTTGGTTGGGCAGGCCGAACATCAAATCGACAACGATGACGGCATTGATTTCACACAGTTTTTCCAGATAGGCAAAGGCTTCGTCGCCACCGTGTTTGCGGCCGAGGCGGCGGCGGATGGCGGTGTCGAAGGTTTGTACGCCGATGGAAATGCGGTTGGCACCCGCTTCTACGCAGGCTTGGGCTTTTTCGATGTCGAAATGGCTCATACGGCCTTCGATGGTGAACTCGCAGTCGTCGGCAATCGGCAGGTATTGGTAACAGGCACGGATGAGTCTGGCGAGGTCTTGAGTTTGCAGCGCGGTGGGCGTGCCGCCGCCGAAATAGACGGCGCGGATTTTGCCGTTGCCTTGGCGGATTTCGGATTCCGCCGCCAGTTCTTCGATGATTTTGTCGGTGTAAACGCTGCTGTAACTCTCTTTCCATGCGTTGCGGTAGAAGCCGCAGAACACGCAGTGGTTGGCGCAGAAGGGGATGTGCAGATAGGCAAGCGCGTCGGAATCGGCGGCATGGGGGAGCTTCTGCCGCCAGATGTTCTGCCACTGCGGGCGTGGAATCGGTATGCCGCCCCATATCGGCATCAACGCCTGCCGTTCGGGAAAGGCTTTAGGCGCGGATTGGCGCGGTGTCCAAACAATCTGCTTTTCCATAGTTGATTAAAAATGATTATTAATCATATTAGTAAATTAAATCACTGTCATCAGGCAGTGTCAAGGATGATAGAGCGGGAAAACGGAACATGAACAGTGTCGGCAGGTGAATAAATATAGTGGATTAACTTTAAACCAGTACGGCGTTGCCTCGCCTTGGCTCAAAGAGACATTCTCTAAGGTGCTGAAGCACCAAGTGAATCGGTTTCTGTACTGTCTGTACTGTCTTGCGGTTTCATCGCCTTGTCCTGATTTAGTTAAGCCACTATAGTGGTGGAATGGCTTGAGGTTGTCTGAAAAATCAAAGACTTGTTTTGCTTTTGGTCTTAGTGATGAGGCATTCAACCGAAAACCTGATGAATAGGTGACAAAACCGGCAAGCCGATGGCGTAACAAAAAAAGGTCGTCTGAAACCCAAAATCGGATTTCAGACGACCTTTAACTTTATCTTCAGACGGATAGCTTACATTTGCTGTTTCGCCGCGTTGATGGCGTTTTGGTCGGGATTGATCAAAATCTCGACGCGGCGGTTTTGGGCGCGGCCTTCGGCTGTCGCATTGGATGCGATAGGGTGGCGTGAGCCGTAGCCGGCGGTGGTCAGGCGCGAGCCGTTTACGCCGCGGGATTGCAGGTAGTCGGCAACGGCAAGTGCGCGATTTCGGGACAGCGGTTCGTTGATGGCGTCGTTGCCGGTGTTGTCGGTATGACCGTTAATCGTCAAGGTCGTGTCGGGGTATTGCACCAGCGTTTCGGAGGCGGTCGCCAAAGCGTTTCTCGCCTGATCGCTCAATGCCGCGCTGCCTGTGGCGAAGGTGACGTTTTCAGGCATCACCAACTTGATTTGGTTGCCTTGGCGTTCTACTTCGATGTTGGTGTTTTTCAGGTTTTCGCGCAGTTTTTTCTCTTGATAGTCCATGTAGCCGCCTACGCCCGCGCCAATCGCGCCGCATGCCAACGCGGAGTTGCGCGCGCCTTTGCCGCCATGGGTCAGTGCGCCGACGATGCCGCACACTGCCGCGCCGCCTAAGCCGTACATGGCGGTTTTGCTGGTGTTGCGTTGTCCGCTTACAGGGTCGGTTACGCAGCCGGTCAGTGCTAAAGGAATTGCCAACGCGGCAACGGTCAGGGATTTCAAGAGTTTCATTAAGATGTCCTTTCGACAACGACGCAGGGGTCGTCTGAAAATCAGTTGGAAGAAGGAATGGTTCCCGCCATGACTCATATTGCCATTAATCCAATCGCTGTCCGTTCATTGCCCGCGCGTTTCAGGGATAACGCGACGCGGCAGCCTTGATTAAGGTGTTTTTCATTCAAAACAAAAGATTAGATTTGAAGGGGTTGTCATCACGCAGGAGTATCTATTTGATTGGGCAAAAGAAAAGCGATTTGGTTCACTGAGCGCCGATAATTGGCATGGCGGTATGCGGATTTGCCGCGATACCGCTTTTTAACGCTGTTTCGCACGATGCCGCCGATACCATCCCGCCAGCGCAAATTTCAAGCGCACTTTCACATCATAGCCCACAGACCCCGTACCCAAGATGAACAAGACGGCGGATACCGGCAGCGCGAAATGGTGTCCGATTTTGTGGTAGCCCCAAGCACCCACGACGCCGCCCAGCAGAAATGCCCACATCAAGCCGTTCAACAGCCACATCTTCGGCTTATTGACATGAACATGAGGCAGGCGCGGATGATGTTTTTTTGAATAATACAGCGCACGCGAAAGCTCGATGCCCAAGTCGGTCGCCGTGCCGGTCATATGCGTCGAACGGATGGCGCCGCCGGACAAAAGCGTCATCACCGTATTGTGCATTCCCATGATGAAACACATTAAAAACAAAGCCAATGACGGGAAAACCAAATTCCCGTCCCCGATGTTCCACTTCGATGTCGTCAGACCGAACAAGCCGAATATCAGCAGATAAACCGCTTCCAGCCACATGGAAAAACCGAAGCTGCCGCGAAACCGCTTCTGCTGCGTCCACAAAACCACCCAGCCCGAATGCGCTGCGCCGACAATGAAACACAACACGCTGATCAAAGCCACCGCCGCCGTTAACCATTCGCGCAGATAAACAGCGTCTGCCAGCATCGACATCGAGCCGGTAACGTGTGACGTATAACGTGAAAATGCAAAGAAACCGCCTGCGTTGATTGCACCCGCCAACATCGCCATGATATAGCCGAGCCTGCGGAAACGCGCATCGGAAATGTGGTGTTCGTGCAGATACGGCCTGTCCGCCTGCCAAAACGGCGGCGCGTGCAGGCGCTCATGCCGACGCTTGTGGCGGTTGGTCGGCTGCTGTGGCTCGTTTGGTGTTTCTTCGCGATGATTTGCCGTCATATCAATCCCTTTTCAATTTTTCAGACGACCTCGATTCGATTGGATATGGTGCGATATTGTATCGCTAAGGGCTTCTTCAATGAATATGGCGAAATCACTATAAAAAGAGCAGGGTGAGATATGAGGTCGTCTGAAAATGGCTCTTCACTTTTCAGACGACCTCTTGTCAGGTGGTACGGTTTGTTTTGGCCGGGCTTTGCCGTTTTGTCGGTTGAACACGGACGGTACGACAGGCTTCACAATTTGCCGCAAAAGGCGTACATTACCTCTATCCCTTGATATAAAAAGGAAAAATCATGTCTCCCATTCGAGCTTCCCTGATACTGTGCATCGTGGCAACCCTGACCGCTTGTGCCACTACGCCCGAACAAAAAGCCGCCCGCGAACGCGCGCAAAGACGTTATGAACAGAACCTTCAAGTCAGTCTGGCTGCCGAATGCGATCCGGAGACTGCCAAACTGATGCGCAAACAGTTCGAGCAGGCGGAGCAAGTCGGCACGCCCAGTGCAGAACAAAAAGCCTTCCGCCTGAAATACATCGACAAAGTGTCCGACCCGATGTTCCAAGCCTGCTATAAGATGGCATGGCAAAATTATATTTCCCAACAACAGCTGCGCGAAGCACGCTATTACCGCTATTACGACGAGTGGGGATTCCCGTTTTACCGGCCGTATTACTGGTGGTAAGAAACGGCTTGATGTCTGTGCAGCCTTGAGCCGATAGAGTGGGGCAATTGTAGAGAGCCGGCGCTAAGGCGGGCTGTTTGTGGTGTTGCAGTGTCCGTTACCGAAACATGGAGAAAGACAGCGGACGATGTAAAAAAGGTCGTCTGAAAACCCGTTTTCAAGTTTTCAGACGACCTTTCGCTTTATACAACGTCTTTATTTCTTCGCTTTGCCTTTGCCCTTAGCAGGTTTGGCAGGTGCTTTGTTCAATTGGGCCGTAGCGGTTTGGTCCAATACGCAAGACTTGGTGATGATGTTGTCCACGACTTGGTTTTGACCGTTGACGACAGTTTGTTGACGGATAGTCAGCATATTGCCGTCCACTTTGTCGATGTTGGCGTAGTTGGCGCGGTTGGCAATCCATGCCACGCCTTCACCCCAGAAGCCATTGACATCATTGCCAGTGCCGACGATGCGGGAAAGACCCGGAGTCAGCTGGCCTTGGTATTTCACTTGGGCAATCACAGGCTCATCACCTTGGAAGCCGTACATGACATTCAAAGGATCAGTACCGTTTGGTCCGCATTTGTAAGCCACTTCCTTGGTGCGTTCAATATTATTGACTTCCATGGTTTTAGGCGTTTCAGGCGCGGGAGCGGATTGTTGCGCAGTAGGAGTCGGAGCAGTTTCCGGTTTAGATTTAGAGCCGGAGCTGCCACATGCAGACAGCGCGGTAGCGATAAGGACGGCGGGAACGATTAATTTCAGATTGGATTTCATCAAGTTACTCCGGATTTGGTCTATCGGGGTCAGCATAAACTGACAGAAAGCCCTACCTTAACAGAGAAAAGAAGGCTTGTCTCGTCCATATATGAAAACACGATACTCATTATCAATAAAGTGCTATTTGTTCTTTTGAAAACAGTGGATTTGATTTACGCAAAGCTAATTGAAATTAAGTAAAGATATATCACGAATCAACAAAATACCGATTTTGAGGGGAGGATTAATGTTTGGTGCTGCAAGGCGGGGATGATGCTAAGGAAATAATGACGGACGAACTTTGAATCTGGTGAGGGCGATGAAGCCGAAGACTGTGAAAAGGGCAGGGGAAAATGAATGGATTTGGATGAAAGAAATTCTCGCCTTGTTTTCAGTGTTCTGGAAAATGGTGCTTTTAAAATTTGAGTGGATGGGATAAGGCTGTACGTTTGGTGTAAAGCCAATCCTTTTGCTTCAAAGATTTCCTATTTGAGAACGGAAATTTGGGGATAGCAAGTGATAGTCTGAAAACCTCGCCTTTATTGAGTTTGGTTTTTATTGTGGAGATACATTGGATGCAATACTTGGGATACATCGGATAGGGGGAATATAGTGGATTAACTTTAAACCAGTACGGCGTTGCCTCGCCTTGGCTCAAAGAGACATTCTCTAAGGTGCTGAAGCACCAAGTGAATCGGTTTCTGTACTGTCTGTACTGTTTGCGGCTTCGTCGCCTTGTCCTGATTTAAAGTTAAGCCACTATAGTAAGCGGTTTTTCTTTTTATCCGATGCGTTGGACAGAAAAGAGAAACCGCTTAGATTTTTAATTCTAAGCGGTTTCTTGTTTTGGTGCCGACAGCGAGATTTGAACTCGCACAGCCTACGGCCACTACCCCCTCAAGATAGCGTGTCTACCAATTTCACCATGTCGGCATTTGAAAAACTTTTATTTCTGCTGCTGAGGAGCGGGTGCAGCAGGTGCGGGTTGGTTTTCAGCGGGAGCGGCAGGTTTCGGAGCCTGCTGGGTTTGTTTCACATTGCTGAAGTCCAAACCGTGTTTGTTTGTATGGGTATGGATATAAACCATTGCCATGCAGGTTGCGAAGAAGAAAGTCGCTGCGATGGCGGTTGCGCGGCTCAGGAAGTTTGCGTTGCCTGCGGAACCGAATACGCCCTGCGCGCTGCCGCTACCTGACCCGAAGGTCGCGCCTGCGTCCGCGCCTTTGCCGTGTTGCAACAATACTAACACAACCACCGACAAAGCGGAAATAATATTAATAATCCAGATAAGGGTTTTAAAGGCTTCCATATGTTTTCTACGAGGCTTGCGCTGCGTTGATGATGGCGGTAAATGAGTCATATGATAATGACGCGCCGCCAACCAATGCGCCGTCCACATGAGGTACTGCGAAGATGTCGGCTGCATTGTCTGCTTTCACACTTCCGCCGTAAAGAACGCGGATTTTAACATCGCTTCCGCACAAAGACAAGATTTCTTTGTAGATGAATGCGTGCATGTCGGCAATTTGTTCTACGGTGGCGACTTTGCCGGTGCCGATTGCCCATACCGGCTCGTAGGCGACGGCGATGTTTTTGGTGTTAAGTCCATGCAATACGGAGAGTTGGTGGGCGATGACTTCGTGTTCTTTGCCGGCTTCGCGCTCTTCGAGGCTTTCGCCGACGCACAATAGGGGAATGAGGCCTACGTTGAGAACGTTTTCCATTTTGCGGCGTTGGATTTCGTTTTTCTCGCCGAAATAGAGGCTTCGTTCGGAGTGTCCGATGAGGACGATGTCGGTGCCGATGTCGGCGAGCATTTCTGCGGAAACTTCGCCTGTGTAGGCGCCGTTGTTGGGGAAGCGACTGACGTCTTGGGCGCAGGTGAGAATACGGTTGTTGAGGACAATCTGCATGGCGTTGTGCAGTTGCAACAGGTAAACGGTCGGGGCAGCAAGGCCGATGAGGACGCGTTCGGCGGTGGGCATGATGCGGAAGCGGTGCATGAGTGCGTTGTTGTTTTGGAGTCGGCCGTTCATTTTCCAGTTGCCGATGACCCATTTTTGATCCCACATTCCGATTTGGTGATACATCTTTTTTGCTCCGTGTTGTGTTTCTTTGGCTGTACGCTGCGTGTAGCGTGATGTAACGTGAAGTTTAGTGTATATGCGACGGGTTCGCAACTTGAAACGGGATGCCCGGGGTCGTCTGAAATGCTGTTTCAGACGACCTGTTTTATAATAACTGCTTGATATACACATATATAGGACATGGCTATGCACGCGCTTCATTTTTCGGCTTCGGACAAGGCCGCGCTTTATCGGGAGGTGTTGCCGCAGATTGAGTCTGTGGTGACGGACGAGACGGATTGGGTGGCGAATTTGGCGAACACGGCGGCGGTTTTGAAGGAGGCGTTCGGCTGGTTTTGGGTGGGTTTTTATTTGGTCGATACGCGTACGGACGAATTGGTTTTGGCGCCGTTTCAGGGACCTTTGGCGTGTACGCGGATTCCGTTCGGGCGCGGGGTGTGCGGTCAGGCTTGGGCGAGGGGCGAGACGGTGGTCGTCAAGGATGTCAACGCGCATCCCGACCATATTGCCTGTTCGTCTTTGTCGCGTTCGGAAATTGTGGTTCCGCTGTTTTCAGACGACCTCTGTATCGGCGTGTTGGACGTGGACAGCGAACATCTGGCGCAGTTTGATGAAACGGATGCTTTGTATTTGGGCGAACTGGCAAAGATTTTGGAGAAGCGGTTTAAGGCTTCGCGTCAGGCGGCTTGAGACCGAAAAAACGGGCGGGCGGCGCGCGCTGAAGTTGGCGCGGCGGGAGTGTGGTTTTATAATGTCTGCCATTGCTAAAACAATTATTTAACGGAGCACAAAATGGATTTTGAAAAAGCGCGGTTCAACATGGTCGAACAGCAAATCCGTCCGTGGGATGTATTGGATTTTGACGTTTTGGACGCGTTGGAGGAAATTCCGCGCGAGCGTTTCGTGAGCGAGTCTTTGCAGGGCTTGGCGTATGCCGACATGGAGCTGCCGCTTGCCAACGGACATAAGATGCTCGAGCCGAAAATCGTAGCGCGGTTGGCGCAGGGTTTGAAGCTGACCCAAACCGATACGGTTTTGGAAATCGGCACGGGTTCGGGCTATGCGACCGCACTTTTGGCGAAACTGGCGGGTAAAGTGGTTTCAGACGACCTCGATGCCGAGCAGCAAAACCGCGCCAAAGCAGTGTTGGACGGCTTGGCTTTGAACAATATCGATTATGTGCAAAACAACGGGCTGACCGAGCCTTCCGCGGGCGCGCCGTTTGATGCGGTTTACGTCGGTGGCGCGGTGGACCGTGTGCCTGACGTATTGAAAGAACAGTTGAAAGACGGCGGCCGCATGGCAATCATCGTCGGCCGCCGGCCGGTACAGCGCGCGCTGCTGATTACGCGCAAGGGCAACGAATTTGAAGAAAAAGTCCTGTTCGACACGCTGGTCGCGCATTTGGACGACAAAGAAAACCGTCCTTTCGGCGATTTCGATTTTTAATCTTTTGAAATCAAAGGTCGTCTGAAAACCAGCCGGACATGGCGAAACGTTTTCAGACGACCTTTCATCGTTTCCATCATTTCACATACACAATATCATGACGATCCCGCAACTCACCCCGTTGCAACTGCAACAATGGCAGGAAGAAGGCCGCGCGTTCCATCTGCTGGACGTGCGCACCGACGAGGAAACAGCCGTCTGCGCCCTGCCTGACGCCATCCATATCCCGATGAACCTGATTCCGCTGCGCCAAAACGAGCTGCCCGACGACGATTTGCCGATTGTCGTTTACTGCCACCACGGCATCCGCAGCCTGCATACGGCGATGTATCTGGCGGACGCGGGTTTTGAAAATCTGTTTAACCTGCAAGGCGGGATTGATGCTTGGGCTTTGCAGGTGGATGGGACGATGGCGAGATATTGAGATTTCTAATAGGAAAGGGCGGTAGGGCATGGCTGCCGCTTTTTTGTATGCAGATGATCCGAATATCAAAAATCCTGAAATCCGTTTGTCGGTTTCAGGATTTTTGTTTGGGTACTGTTTTTCAGACGACCTTGTATGCAGGGGTCGTCTGAAAACCTTTATCCTTGGGTATTGGGTTTAATCCATCAACGTTGAAACCAATTGCCAAGGGTTTAATGATTCAGGCGTTTTGAGCTTCCCGCTGCCAAAGGGTTTTTTGGGCGAAAACCAGTTTGTTGTCTGTAAATTTCACGTTTTCCAGACGCAACGACCAAACATCGCTTTTCATCGCGCGGGCAAGCGGATGGGCTTTGTAATAGAGGGCGAGCGCTGCTTTTTTCTCTGTTTCGTCGGTCAGCAGTTGCGCGCTGGCCGTCAGCTGTATGCCGTTGATTTTGGCGATATTTTCCGGCTGGCCTGCGATGGTTCCGGCGATGTTCGGATTTTTCAGCATCAGGCTGCCGTGTTTGGAACGTGCCGAAGTCAGGACAATCAGCCTTGCTTGCGCTTCATCGGGCACATAAAAGCAGCAGGAGCTCCAAATTTCGCCGTCTGCGGCTGCCGCAATGCTGATCACATGGTTGGCGTGTAGGAATTTGATGATGTTGTTGGGGATGGGCTGCATGATGGATTTCAATTGAAAATGGTTCGGAAAGCTTGGATTAAAAACTTTCCGAACCGTTGTCCGTTTAGCGTTTCATTTCACTTTCAATGGCGCGGATATTGGCCTGACGGTCGTTGACGGCTTGGGTCAGGCGGCTGATTTTTGCCTGATCGCCTTTTTTCTTGGCGACATTCAGTTGCGCCTGCGCCCTGACCAAAGCCACTTGTTCGTTGCGGACTTCGTTTTCCAAGATTTGCTTGCGGGTCAGTTGCGGCTTGGGTTTGGATGCCGGCAAGATGGGTGCGGGCAGGATTTTGGCTTTGCGGTTCAACTCGGCGGCGCGGGCTTTGGCTGCTTTCAGGTCGCCGACGGAAGTCGCTTCGCCAAGCTTGCCGTTGCGCAATTTGATGTCCAAACGGGGATTGGCGGCTTCTGCCGTGTTGGTTACGCTGCCGCCCGTCGTGCGCGGCAAGACTTTGATGTCGCCCGGCTCGGGAGCGGCTTCCCCGAGGGCTTCTTTCAGGTCGACACGCTCGGGTACGGCCCTGCCGGCTTCTTCAGGGCTGACGTTTGCAGTGCCGTCCGTATGGGATTCGGTGCAATCGTTGCCGATTTTTTTCTCGGTAAATACTGCGTTGCCGTCCACTTTGCAGATATAGCCGGCTTGTGCGAAGAGGGCGGCGCTTCCCAGCCCGAAAGCCAAAATCAGTCGGTAAAAAATCGGTTTCATCTTTATTTCGGTATATGGCAAAGGTTTTGATTATACTATGCAGCCAGTTATAACGAATCAACTTATTTCAAACAAGGTAAAATTTTCCGATGCCGCCTATCATTTTGAGGCGCTGCACAGGGATATCGTGGCGCAAACCTAAACAGGCTGCGGCGATTATTGGGTTAAATATATTGGTTAGGCGGCTGGCGGGGTAGGTGTTCCTCCGTTTCGGCTGCTCCTTAGTTTAAATAATGTCCATTTTTCTATTTTCAAACAACGATGACAAATTCTTTCCTGATTGCCGGCGTTGACGAGGCAGGGCGGGGGCCTTTGGTTGGCAGCGTGTTTGCCGCCGCCGTTATCCTGCCGCCGTCTTACCATTTGCCCGGTTTGACCGACTCTAAAAAACTCAGCGAAAAAAAGCGCGATACATTGGCGGTCTTGATTAAAGAACAAGCGCTGGCATGGTGTGTCGCGCAAGCCGATCCGCAAGAAATTTTCGAACTGAATATCCTTCATGCCACGATGTTGGCAATGAGCCGCGCCATACACGGGTTGGCGATCAAGCCCGATAAGGTGTTTATCGATGGTAACAGAGTGCCGAAGGACCTTGGCGTGGATGCCGAAGCGGTGGTCAAAGGCGACAGCAAAATCATGGAAATTTCGGCGGCTTCCGTTTTGGCGAAGACCGCGCGCGATGCCGAGATGTATGCGTTGGCGGAACGTTATCCGCAATACGGTTTCGACAAACACAAAGGCTACGGCACGGCGCAACACCTCGAAGCCTTGCAGCGATACGGCGTATTGCCCGAACACCGCCGCGATTTCGCGCCCGTGAAGGCGTTGCTGGCGCAGGGCAGGTTGTTTGAGTGAGGGCAGAATGGATTAAAGGTCGTCTGAAACGTTTCAGACGACCTTTTCTTTACATCCCGTTACAAAGCCGTGTATGCTTCGCGTTTAGACGGATGTGAAACAAATATCAACGGCCAAACCAGTTTTGATATTTGTGTGTTGTTTCATTTCACTGTTCTCCTTATCAATAATCTTATCAACCGTACCACACATACTATTTATGGACACTATTGCACGAATCAGCCACTTTGTCGGCAAAACCTTCTCATTTTGGGCAGCATTGTGCGCCGCCGTTGCTTTCTTCGATCCCGAATTGTTCAAATGGGTACTGCCTTACATCACTTGGCTTTTGGGCATCATTATGTTCGGCATGGGGCTGACGCTGACGCCGTCAGATTTTAAAATTGTCGCCAGTCATCCCAAAGCCGTCCTTATCGGCGTGGCAGCGCAGTTTATCATTATGCCGCTGACTGCCTATTTTTTGGTCAAGTTGTTAAATTTGCCTGCTGAAGTTGCCGTGGGAGTGATTTTGGTCGGCTGCTGTCCGGGCGGTACGGCTTCCAATGTGATGACTTTTTTGGCGCGCGGCAATGTTGCCTTGTCCGTCGCAGTGACGTCGGCTTCCACCTTACTGGCTCCGCTGCTGACGCCTGCTATTTTCCTGTTTTTGGCAGGTAAAATGCTCGACATCAATGCGCAGGCGATGTTTGTTTCCATTGTTCAAATGGTGTTGTTGCCCATCGCGCTCGGCGTGATTGCACATACTGTGTTCCGCAAACAGACCGAACGCGCTGCCGCTGCCTTGCCTTTGGTTTCTGTGGTTGCCATTGTGTTGATTATCGGTGCGGTCGTCGGCGCGAGCAAAGGTAAAATTATTGAGAGCGGGCTGTTGATTTTCGGTGTCGTGGTATTACACAACGGCATCGGCTACCTGCTCGGCTTCTTTGCAGCTAAAATCTGCAAGCTGCCGTACGATGCGCAAAAAACGCTCGCTATCGAAGTCGGTATGCAGAATTCCGGTTTGGGTGCGGCATTGGCGGCCACGCATTTTGCCGCAGCCCCTGTTGTCGCCGTACCCAGCGCGCTGTTCAGCGTGTGGCACAATATTTCCGGCTCGCTGCTCGCATCTTATTGGTCGGCGAAAGCAGATAAAGAATCGAAAGCGGAATTGTCCGATTAAAAGAGTTCGGCAAAGGACAAAAGGTCGTCTGAAAACTTTTTCAGACGACCTTTTTCACATACCTGCAACACGCTATTTATAGTGGATTAACTTTAAACCAGCACGGCGTTGTCTCGCCTTGCCGTACTATCTGTACTGTCTGCGGCTTCGTCGCCTTGTCCTGATTTAGTTAAGCCACTATAGTCAATACTCCGCCGAATGCCAAAACGGCTGCCCTACGGTCGGTGTACTGGCTTGCGCTTTGGTACGCGCTTCAACCGGTTCGGCTTCAAATGCCAGCCGTCCGGATTCGACGGCGAGTGCAAAGGCGCGCGCCATGTTGACGGGGTCGCCGCTGCGGGAAACGGCGGTGTTCAGCAATACGCCGTCAAAACCCCATTCCATCACTTGCGCCGCCTGCGAAGGCAAACCCAAGCCCGCGTCGATAATCAGCGGCGTGTCGGGCAGGCGTTCGCGCAGGACCTTCAGCGCATAGGCGTGAACCGCGCCCAAACCCGTGCCGATCGGCGCCGCCCACGGCATCAGCGCCTGACAGCCCGCGTCAAGCAGGCGGCGGCAGGCAATCAGGTCTTCGGTGCAATAAGGCAGCACTTTGAAGCCGTCTTTAATCAGGATTTCCGCCGCTTCGACAAGCTGGAACACATCTGGCTGCAACGTGTCGTCGTCGCCGATGAGTTCGAGTTTGATCCAATCGGTTTCAAACACTTCACGCGCCATCTGCGCCGTCGTTACCGCTTCCTGCACGCTTTGGCAGCCTGCTGTGTTCGGCAGCACCGGGATACCGATTTCTTCCAAAAGCGACCAAAACCCCTGACCGTGCGCCTCGCCGCCGCTTCCCGCGCGGCGCAGCGAGACGGTAATCATCGCGGGACGGGCAGTTTGGACGGATTGTTTGAGGATTTCGGGGGTCGGGTAGGCCGCCGTGCCGAGCAGCAGCCGTGAAGGGAAAGTTTCTCCGTATAGGGTGAGCATGATAGGTTCCTTTTGTCCTGATTTAAATTTAATCCACTATAACGTTGTTTTGGGGACAGGGGTCGTCTGAAAAGGCAAAACCGCCTAGCCGCCGACCACCGGACGCACGATATCGACTTTGTCGTTTTCGTTCAAAACCGTTTCCGCATATGCGCCTTTGGCGACAAATCCGGTATTCACCGCTACGGCAAAAGGCTTTTGCGGCGCGGTTTGGGCGATGAGGTCGGCGATGGTTGTGCCGTGAAGTTCGGCGGGTTCGCCGTTTAAGATGATGTTCATGGTTTCTCGATATTTCGTAGGTAAGTTTCTTTATTCGCGATGCGCCTGTGCTTGCTTGAACCCGTCGCCCCATTCCTTCAATGCCGTCAGCACGGGCGCAAGCGTTTTGCCGTAGTCGGTCAGGCGGTATTCCACTCGTGGCGGGACTTCGGGATACACAGTACGCAAAATGATGCCGGCAGCCTCCAACGCACGCAGTTGCGCGGTCAGCGTGCGCTGCGACACATCGGGCAGGATGCGGCGGATTTGGTTGAAGCGCAGCGTGCCGTCCGTGTGCAGGCGGTAGAGTATCGTGCCTTTCCATTTGCCGCCGATGACGGAAAGTGCGGCTTCCACCGAACAGCCTTCGGCGCAGTCGTAGCTTGGGTGCGGTGTGCGGGGCATGGCAGTATCCTTTATGTAACTATCTGAAAAACAAGTGCGTTCTTGTTAATGGTGTGCTTCAGGCGCATGATACACGCTTTCAGACGACCTAACAGGAGAACCTTATGAAAGCCATCGGTTTCAACCGTCCTTTGCCCGTTTCCAACCCTGAAGCCCTGCTCGACATCGAACTGCCCGAACCCGAGCTGCGGCCGCACGATATTTTGGTTGCCGTGCAGGCGGTTTCAGTCAATCCTGTCGATGTGAAAGTTCGGGTGGCACATACGCCTGCGGCAGGGCAGTACCGCGTATTGGGTTACGACGCGGCAGGCATTGTTCAGGCGGTCGGCAGCGAAGTGCGGCATTTCAAAGTCGGCGACGAAGTGTATTACGCGGGCGCCATCAACCGCCAAGGTTCGAACGCACAATTACAGGCGGTGGACGCGCGCATTGCCGCCAAAAAACCGCGTTCGCTGGATTTTGCCCAAGCCGCCGCGCTGCCATTGACGGCGATTACCGCATGGGAAACGCTGTTCGACCGCTTGGACGTGAACAAACCCGTGGCAGGCGGCGCCAATGCGCTGCTCTTAATCGGCGGTGCAGGCGGGGTCGGCTCGCTTGCCATCCAGTTGCTGAAAAAGCTGACCGACATCCAAGTCATCGCCACCGCTTCCCGCCCCGAGAGCCGCGCGTGGGTGAAGGAATTGGGCGCGGATTTCGTCATCAACCATCATGAAAACATGGCGGAACAGATTGCCGCGTTAAATATCGGCGCGTCATCGTTTGTTTTTTCCACCAACCATACCGACCGCCATCTGCCGCAAATCGTGGAACTCATCGCACCGCAAGGCAGAATCGCGCTGATTGACGACCCCGAAACGCTGGACGTGAACCCGCTCAAAGGCAAAAGCCTGTCGCTGCATTGGGAATTTATGTTTACCCGCCCGCTGCGCGAAACGGCAGACATCGAACAGCAGGGCGAAATCCTTGCCGAAACCGCGCGGCTGGTGGACGAAGGCATCATCCGCCCGACTGCCACCCAAGTCCTGCACGGCATCAATGCCGCCAACCTGCGCCACGCCCATGAGATGCTGGAACGCGGAGATATGGTCGGCAAACTGGTGGTAGAAGGCTGGGACAACTGAATCCACCGATTATTCTTTGCGCCGTTATGCCCGCGTCTACCTGTATAGCATCTGAAATAACGGCAATCGAATATCCTAATTGAGCAGGTCGTCTGAAATTTGGCTTTCAGACGACCTTATTCATTCCACAAATCCCGAAACGCTTTAACCACCGCTTCGGGATTTTCCGCTTCGGTAACGGCGCGGACAACGGCGAGTGAGGAAACGCCGGTTGCCAATACATCTTCGGCGTTGTTCAAATCGATGCCGCCGATGGCGACGACGGGCGTGCCGCCTGCCTGTTTCACATATTCGCGCAGTTTGTCCAAGCCTTGCGGGGCGGTGGGCATTTGCTTGGTTGTGGTCGGGAAAATCGCGCCGCTGGCGACGTAGCTGGGGTGTACGGACAGGGCGCGGTCGAGTTCGGCGACGGAGTGCGTACTTAAACCCAAACGCAAACCAGCGGCGGCGATGGCGGCAAGGTCGGCGATGTCCATGTCTTCCTGTCCGAGATGTACGCCGTATGCGCCCACTTCTATCGACTCGCGCCAGTGGTCGTTGATGAAAAGCTGCGTGCGGCTGCCCCGACAGGCGGCGACGCAGTGGGCGATTTCGCGTTTTAATTCATCGCCGTACAAGGTTTTACAGCGCAGTTGCACCGTGTCGGCACCTGCTTTGACCATGCGCTCCACCCAATCGGCGGTGGGAACGACAGCGTAGAATTTGAGCGGGGATTTTAGGGGCGGGAAGGTCATGGGGTGTCCTTTTAAGTTATCGCTGATGGCGTTCCTGCAGGCGTTCGGTATGCGCCCGCAGTTTTTCGCCGTCGGCTTGGTATTCATTTGAAGACAGCACGGCAGTTGCCGCTTCTATTTCCTGAGGCAGCAATAAGGTCGTCTGAAAACGTCTAATATAGGATGCTGCCTGTCTGATACGGCAGACATTCGGCGGCATTTGCGTTTTCAATTCGCAATCACCGAGAAAAACCACCATCGAATGAAATTTTTCTTCCGGCAGTTGCAGCAGTTCGGATAATGCCTTGATGTGTGCGTAATTCTGGCGCAACGGATTTTGAAAGTAGTGTTTCTGCTTATAGACGACTTGTGTCCATTTCGATTGCTTCTCGCTGCCGAAAATCCAACCTGTGTAATTCTTGGTTTCTATGACAAATATCCCGAAAACCGAAACATAGATATGGTCGATTTGCGTCGTGCCGCTGCGGGACGGAATAATCAAATCGTGAAATTCGATATAGGTTTCTTCATCCAAATCTTTTCCGATTACTGAACGGACTGCCCGTTCGCCTATGCGTCCTTTTACTTTGGGGTTTTGGAGCAGCGCTTTCAAAAGAAGCAGGGGAATGACGAGCAGGAAAATCCAAAAGATACCTGACAGGTTTCCTAATGCTTGTTCAATCATGACGTTTTCCTTTTTGTTTTATTGTTTAATGAAAGTGAGTAGCTTGGTATAGCCATCTGATGAGGTCGTCTGAAACTCATTTCCTGCGTTTCAACAAGGCTTTTGCTTCGGGATAGTCTTTCAAGCGAAACGGGTTGTCGTTCCAAGAGCCGCTTTTCTGTCTTTTGGGTTGTTCGGCAAGTGTGCTGCGGATATCGTGGCGCAGGTGGGTTTCCAGCGGAAGCGGTGTTTCTTCTCCGACAGGCAGGGCGTAGAGCCGTTTGCCGTCGGCGCCGGCGAGAAAGCGTTCGCCTTCAACGGTGTTGCCTTTGCCGTCAAACAGGACGATTTCGTAATACGGATAGCCTTGCACGGGCTGCGACACGATTTCAAAGCGGTAGGCAGCGCGCTCTTCGGCAGTTTTGTATGGCGAATGGTGAACTGCTTCCAGTCCGACAATCAGGTTTTTGTAGCGGTTGATGCGTTGCAAAATATCGCGTTCGGCAGCGGTGTAGGCAAACGGGTGCGGATAAAATTTGCCGTTTCGTTCGATGTCGGAAGCGGCGCGGCGAGTGTTGCTGGGGGCAACGGTATTGCCGCGTGCGTCCATCATGCCCCAAGTGCCGCCCTGTACGGCAGTGTGTTCTTCATCTACATGCACTTCTCGGCAGCCGTCGCAAAATGCGGCATAGCCGTATTCAAACTGTCCTGCCCAATCGTGTTGGGCGGGCGTGACCAAGTTGCCCGCGCGGTCGGCAAAACCGACCTTGCCTTCTTTTGAAACATAGCGGCGTTTGCCTTCTGAAAAATAGTCTGCGGCCAAGTCGTACATCATCGGCTGATATAAAAACTTGCCCTGCCGCGAATGCAGGAAAAACGGCGAATAGGCAACTTTGCCTCGGACTTCTCGGCTGTTGTCGGTAAACAGCAATTCGTCGTCGGCGGTTTCGCCGTGTTTGACGTGTTCGCACATAAATTCGCAGTGGTATTGCGCAGGGACGATGATTTTGCCGCTTGCGGTTTTCGCACCGAATTTGCCGTTTTGTTTGAAATAAATGATTTTTTCGGCAGAACGCGGTTTGGGGTCGTCTGAAATCTTGGGCGCGGCAAGGGCGGCGGAGTGGGCGAGTAAGAGCGCAGGCAGTAAATACAGGGATTTCAGATTCATTGGAAACCTTGCTAATCTAAGTGGATTGATGACGATGCGGCGTTGGCGCGCCTTGCCGTATTATATTCATACAGGCTGGTGTCGGGGTGTGCCGATTTGCTGTAAAACCTATGCCGCGGCGTTTTCAGACGACCTCAAACTTATTTTCCAATATACGCCAAACCGCTTTCTTCATCACGTTCGGGCGCGTCTGTTCCGTCAAACAGGGCGACCGCCAATCTGACGGCGGCGGCGGTTACGGCGGGGGAAATCATGAAGCCGTGGCGGAAAAGGCCGTTGATTTCAATCAGGCGTCGGGCGCGGTTGTAACGGATTTCGGGGTTGTGGTGATTGAGTGTGGGGCGCAGGCCGGTGGCGATTTCGAGAATGTCGGCTTCGCCGAAGGCGGGGTGGACGGCATAGAGTGCGGACAAGAGTTCCAATCCGGAACGTACGCTGGCGGGGGCTTGGCTTTCGCTTTCGATTTGGGTCGCGCCGATGACGAAGATGTGGTTTTCTTTTGGGGCGATGTAGAGCGGATAGCGCGGATGGAGCAGGCGTACGGGGCGGTTGAGCGTGATTTCGGGCGTATAAACCCGCGCCACTTCGCCGCGTATGCCGCGCAAGGTGCTGGTGTGTTCGGGGGATTGGTTCCACGCGGTTTTTGCGCCGTAGCCGCGGCAGTCGATCAGCCAGTCGTATTGGGCTTGCAGGTCTTCGGAGGCGCATTCGTGTTCCCAATGGCAAGGGACGTTCAGCCCGTCCAAAGCGTCGGCAAGTGCAGACAAGATTTGCCGTCCGTCGAGCTGGCCTTCGGTCGGTAGGTAGAGGCCGTCTGAAAAACGTCCTGCGAGCTGTGGTTCGCGTTCGGCGATTTCATCGGCGCGCCAACGGACGATTTCGTCATCCGCCACGCCGCCGCGTTTGAGGTGGCGGACGAACTCGCTAGATAAAGGTTTGTCCTGCCCGTGCCACACGATCAGGCTGCCGTTTTCCTGCATCATGGTCGGCGTTTTCAGACGACCTCGGATGTTGTGCCACAGCGGAACACTTTGCCTGCCCAGTTTGATGACTTCAGGCGTGGCTTCGACCGCCTCCGAAGCAGGCGCGAGCATGGCGGCGGCAACATAAGCGGCGGCGTGTTCGCCTTTGCGCCCGCCCTTGTCAAAGAGGGCAATGGATAAACCTTGTTCTGCAAGTTGTAAAGCAGTCAGACGGCCGCAGAGGCCGCCGCCGAGAATGGCGATACGGGGCATGGTGGATTCCTTTGCAGTGTTTGGGCAGTCGGGAAGACGAAAGACAAGACGGAAGCGGAATCCACCGAATGGCGGGAAATGCGAGAAAGGGAACGGAAGCCTGAAAAGGCGTTTGACAGCTTGTTTCCTACGCAGGCATTACCCCGACAGGTTCTACGGATTCCGCTGATGCGGTCTCAGCTGTTTGCGGGAACAAGCAGCACTCCGACAAGAGGTTTCCAGTTTACATAAAATCGATTGCTTTGGCAAAGTCAGGTCGTCTGAAAAATGGGTTTCGTATTTTCAGATGACCTGTTGTAAGGTGTTTTGGGTTGGTTGAGGAAATGGCGTTAGGGAGAAGCGCATTGGCATTATTGATATATACTGTCGCCAATGAACAAGGGGCTTTGCGATGAAATTCGTTTTTGCGAAAAGCGCGCCGAAGTAGGTTTATTTATAGTGGATTAACTTAAATCAGGACAAGGCGACGAAGCCGCAGATACAGACAGTACAGCAAGGCAAGGCAACGCCGTACTGGTTTAAGTTAATCCACTATAAATCAGGATTGGATTGTCAGGATTACCATGTTTCAGCTTGCCTATTTTCAAATGGTCGGTGCCGGTAAAGCACGCAATCAGGATAACTTGTTTGACGGCACGGCGGTGCGTCAGGTCAGGCTGCACAAAACCCGTGTGTCCGAGGCGGACGATGCCGTGCGGCTGGCCGTGGCCGACGGCGTATCCAGCAGCCCCGCCGCGCATCTTGCCAGCCGGTTTTGGTTGGATGCCTTCGTGCGCGAGGGCGATGCGGAAGGGCGTTTCCTGAGAAGGTTGCACGGCAGCTTCTGCGACACGCTTGCCGAGGAATATTTCGGCTCGTCCTCGACTTTCGCTTCGGCGGTCGTCAAGGCGGACGGTTTGTGCCGCATCTGCAATGTCGGCGACAGCCGTGTTTACCATATATCGGCAGAGGGGCGTTGGCGGCAGGTAAGCCATGACCACACTGTGTTGGCTGATTTAATCGAGCAGGGGGAAGCGCGGGCAGATACAGAATACGCCGATATGTACTATGCTTTGGCGCATTGCCTGATTGCGGATGATGAAGAAACCCATTTTAAAATTTTTACCAATTCATTTACTCTGCAAAGAGGCGAGGCAGTTTTGGTTTGTTCTGACGGGCTGCACGATGCGCTATCTCATGAACGCTTGGAAGCATTATGGAACGCTTCCCCTTCGTTGCCTGATAAGTTGGAAGCCTTACGCCGAGCAGTAAAAAGAGTTCCCTATCATGACGATTGTTCGGCAGCGGTATGTCTGCGGCAAGGATAGGAAACCAATCCTAGAATTGTTATGCAGTTTCTTGAGAACATTTCAAAGGATTGGGGTAAAGGGTCGTCTGAAAAGGGATGCTTAGACCAATTTACATATAACGCATCACATATTTCAACCATCTCATCAACGCCGCCAGCAGTATGCCGATCGACAATCCCACCAAGGCTGCCTGCCACGTCCATTTGATCAGTAGCGCGCTGACCAAACCGCCGATTGCGCCGCACAGATATTTGTCGCGCCGTTTGAATTCCGTTGTCTGCTCGGCTAAATCTTCTTCGATAAAACAAATTGCGAAGAGTGTAGCCAATGCCAGACAGAAGCCGATAATAGGGAGCCAAGGTGTATCAATGTGACCAAGGACTTTATCCAGAATCATATCTCCGCCGTACATCAGTCCGAGAACAGTGGCGATAGTCAGCAATATCACATAGCCCGCTATGTTGCCGGTGACGAGCCAGTCAAGAATTCGTTCGCATAGTTTTTTGAGAAACTTCATGGGGTTTTTTGTGTTGGTAAGTGCAGAATGCTGCTTTTGTTTGAATCAGTAATCAATCTGTTGAGACATAAATTGCCTAATAAGCAATTGCAATAATCAAAAATTTTATTTTAAATTATAAATGTGGTAATGGTGTTGCCAGAGCGGGATTGATATAATTTCCAGTTTGCAAAGAATAGCTTGGAGAAGTCTGATGTCTCAAGTCTACAACGAAAATTCCCGCGTCAAAATCCCCGCCGTTTTGCACCTGATGCGGTTGGGCTACGATTACCTCTCGCTCAAAAACGAAAATTGGGACAAACAAACCAACATCTTCCCCGAAATCTTTATAGAAAGCCTCTGTCGCATCAATCCCGATTTATCACCGGACGATGCACACCGCCTGTTCGCTGACATACGCCTAGAGCTGGACAACGAAGATTTGGGGCAAAAATTTTACGAACGCCTCACCAATCAATCCGGTGGCAAGAAACTGATCGACTTCCAAAATTTTGATAACAACAGTTTCCACGTTGTAACCGAATTGCCCTGCATCAATGGCGACGAAGAATTCCGCCCCGACATTACCCTGCTGGTAAACGGCATGCCCTTGGTCTTTATTGAAGTCAAAAAACCCAACAACAAAGGCGGCATCGGAGAAGAGCGGGAGCGCATGGGCAAACGTGCGAAAAATCCCAAATTCCGCCGTTTCATCAACATCACCCAATTCATGATTTTTTCCAACAACATGGAATACGACGACGGCGCAGCCGAGCCGGCGCAAGGCGCGTTTTACGCCTCGTCTGCTTACGGCAAGCCAGTGTTCAACTACTTCCGCGAAGAGCACAAATTAAATCTTGCCGAATTATTGAACACGCTTTCAGACGACCTCGAAAACAAAGTCTTGCAAGATAACAACCTGCCCGTTATCAAACACAGCCCTGAATTTATCAGCAATAAATCGCCCGAAACACCGACCAACCGCATCCTGACTTCGCTGCTTTGCCGCGAGCGCCTCGCCTTTATCCTGCAACACGGGCTGACGTACGTTAAAAGTAACCAAGGCGCGCTGCAAAAACACATCATGCGCTATCCGCAGCTATTTGCCACCTTGGCCATCGAAAAACATTTATCAAACGGCGGTAAAAAAGGCGTAATTTGGCATACCCAAGGCTCCGGTAAAACAGCGCTTGCCTATTACAACACCCGCTACCTGACGCACTATTACGCCAAACAAGGCATCGTGCCGAAATTCTATTTCATCGTGGACAGGCTCGATTTATTGAAACAGGCGCAGCGCGAATTTACCGCCCGCGATTTAGTCGTCCATACCATCGACAGCCGCGAAGCCTTTGCTGCCGACATCAAATCCGCCCAAACTTTGCACAACCACGCAGGCAAAGCGGAAATCACCGTTGTTAACATCCAAAAATTCCAAGACGACCCCAATGTCGTCGCCCGTAACGACTACAACCTCGCCATCCAGCGCGTCTATTTTCTCGACGAAGTACACCGCAGCTACAACCCAAAAGGCTCGTTTCTTGCCAACCTCAACCAGTCCGACGTAAACGCTGTCAAAATCGGGCTGACTGGCACGCCGCTTATCGGCGTAACCGCAGGCAACGTCAACACCCGCGAACTCTTCGGCGACTACATCCATAAATACTATTACAACGCCTCCATCGCCGACGGCTACACCCTGCGCCTGATTCGCGAGGCCATCAGCAGCCAATACAAAGCCGAATTGCAGGCTGCATTGGCGCAGCTTGAAGTCGAAAAAGGCAGCTTTGACCGCAAAGAAATCTACGCCCATCCGCACTTCGTCCGCCCGATGCTCGACTATATCTTGGGCGACTTCGCCAAATTTAGAAAAACCAACCAAGACGACAGCCTCGGCGCCATGGTCGTTTGCGACAGCGCAGAACAGGCGCAGCAACTCTTTGACCATTTTCAGACGACCTCAGACCACAATCTCACCGCCGTGCTGATACTGCACGACGTCGGCACCAAAGACGAACGCGATCAATGGGTCAAAGATTTCAAAGCGGGCAAAACCGACATCCTGTTTGTGTACAACATGCTTTTGACCGGTTTTGACGCGCCGCGCCTGAAAAAACTTTACCTAGGCAGACTGATAAAAGCCCATAACCTTTTACAAACCCTGACCCGCGTCAACCGCACCTACAAATCTTACCGCTACGGTTACGTCGTCGATTTTGCCGACATTCAAAAAGAATTCGACAAAACCAACCGCGCCTATTGGGACGAACTTTCCAAAGAATTGGGCGACGAAATCGACAGCTACAACCAGCTTTTCAAAACCGTCGAAGAAATCGAAGAGGAAATCACCGGCATCAAAAACGCCCTGTTTGACTTCGACACTGAAAACGCCGAAGTATTTTGCAGTCAAATCAACCAAATAGACGACAAAAAACAGCTTCTCGCCCTCAAAAAAGCCCTGCAAACCGCCAAAGAACTGTACAACGTCCTGCGACTGCAAGGTAGCCACGAATTTCTCGCGCATCTGGATTTTGACAAGCTCAATCTTTTGTACCGCGAAGCCGCCGCCCGTCTGGATACCTTAAACCTCGCTGAAAAACTACAGCAAGGCGACACCGCCCATTTGCTCAATGAAGCGCTGGAAGACGTTTACTTCCAATTCGTCAAAATCGGCGAAGCCGAACTCAAACTTGCCGACGATTTGAAAGACATCATGCGCAAAGTCCGCGAAGGACTGGCGGGCAACTTCGACCAAGACGACCCCGAATACATCAGCCTGCGCGAAGAGCTGGAACGCATCTTCAAGAAAAAGAACCTCGCCGAAGTCGGGCAGGAAGAAATGCAGGCAAACATCGCCACACTCGAAACCGTCTATGCCCGAATCAAAGAGCTGAACCGACAAAACGACCTCTTGCGGCACAAATACAGCGGCGACGCCAAATATGCCCGCACTCACAAGCGGCTTATGGAAAACCCCGCCCTCTACGGCGACAAACTCAAAGTCTTTAACGCGCTAAACGGCGTCAAAGCCGATGCCGATCAAAAAGTGCTGGATATGGAGCAGATTTTGGACAACCAAAATTACTTCGAAAAACAAATGCAGGGCATCGTATTAAAACGCTTTAGAACGGAAGAGCAATTTCCTGTTCAACCCGCCGACATCCAAGCCATCAACCGCCTGTTGGTGCGGGAATATTTAAAAGAAAGCGGGAGGGTGTAGCGCGGGCTTTAGTCCACTAAAAAAACAGCAAACAAAAAGTGCGGTCGGATTTGGGAATATTTTTCAGACGACCTTTAGAATGATTTTAGAGACTTAATAATGGAAAAAATAAAATTTTCTGATTTATATACAATTTCATCAGGAATATCTTCAACCAAAGAACAGGCTGGGCATGGCTCACCTTTTCTATCATTTTCTACTGTCTTCAATAATTTTTTTATCCCTGACAAACTCGAAGATTTGATGGATACGTCAGAAAGCGAGCAGAAAACTTATTCAATTAAATCAGGTGATATTTTTCTTACCCGCACCAGTGAGGTTATTGATGAATTGGCAATGTCATCAGTTGCACTCAAGGATTATCCGAATGCAACGTATAGCGGTTTCTTAAAACGGTTGCGTCCAATAGATGGATTGAAGACATATCCTAAGTTTATGGCATTTTATTTGAGAACACCATTATTTAGGAAAACAATAACTAATAATGCAACAATGACATTGAGGGCAAGTTTTAATGAAACAATATTTTCATATTTGGACTTGTTACTTCCTGATTATTCAGAACAGAAAAAAATAGGCGACTTTTTATATCTGATAAATCAAAAAATCGCCCTGAACAAACAAATCAACGCGCGCTTGGAAGAGATGGCGAAAACCCTGTACGACTACTGGTTTGTGCAGTTCGATTTCCCTGATGCCAACGGCAAGCCCTACAAATCCTCAGGCGGCGAAATGGTGTTTGACGAAACCTTGAAACGGGAAATTCCGAAGGGGTGGGAGGTGAAGAGTTTTGGGGAGGTCGTTACTCATTCGACCACTGGATTAAACCCAAGAGATAACTTTTCTTTAGGCAATGGTGAGAATTTCTATGTAACTATTAAAAACATAAAGGATAATGAAATTAAATTTCACACTTGTGCCAAAATCACTGATGAAGCATTAAATGTTATCAATAAACGTTCTAAGCTGGATAAAGGAGATATTTTATTTACCAGTATTGAACCTATAGGTTCAACATATTTGTTACATGAAAAACCTAAAAACTGGGATATAAACGAGTCCGTATTTTCTATACGCAGTAAGTCTGATTTTATAACTCCATACTTTTTATTCATGCTTTTATCGTCTGATGAAATAAAATCTTTTACTCGTCAAGTTTCCACGGGAAGTGTTCATAAGGGTATTAGACATGAAAGCCTGAAACGCTTTACTTTTGCCTATTCAGGTATAGATTTAATTAAAAATTTTACAAACTTAATATCCCCAATGCAGCAAAATATTTTTTTTCTACAAAAACAAAACCACCACTTAACCCAACTACGCGATTTCCTACTTCCCATGCTGATGAACGGGCAGGTTTCTGTGGCGGAATAAGCCGGATTCAAGAATCAGACCTACAAAATAAAACAAACGAGATAAAAAATGACCGAACAACACTTTACCGAACAAACCAAAGCCCTGATTGACAGTTTGAAAACCATCTGCGCCAACTATGGTTTGGGCAATGACGGCAACGAGTTCAAAATCATCAGTCAGGCTTTTTTGTATAAATTCTTAAACGACAAATACGATTTCGAAGTCAAAAAAATTCGCAAAGAAAACCCTAACGAGGAAATTGAGTTCATCAATATGGATATTGAGGGAAAAACCGCCGTTTTAAAGCCCGAGCATTCCATCAAGTATTTATCGGAGCGACAAAACGGCGCGGATTTTGCCAAGCTCTTTGACGATACACTCACCGATATTGCCGCGCAGAATGCGGAGTTGTTTTCGGTAAAAACCGAAGGCGGGGCGAAAATCGTGTTGTTCGAGCGTATCAGTCAATATATTACCGATGAAGGTCGCCGCGACGATTTTTGCCGCGCGCTGATTTCCAAACTGGCGGGTTTCAGCTTCGAGGCAATTTTTGCGCAAAAATTCGATTTTTTCGCCACGATTTTTGAATACCTGATTAAAGACTACAACAGCAATTCCGGCGGAAAATATGCCGAATACTACACACCGCACGCGGTGGCGCGGATTATGGCGGATATTTTGGTGCCAGAGGAGGTGCGCGGGCAAATCCGCAGCGTGGACGTTTACGACCCGTCGGCCGGTTCAGGAACGCTGTTGATGAATGTCGCCCATGCCATCGGCGAAGATAAATGTATGATTTATACGCAGGATATTTCACAAAAATCATCCAATCTGTTGCGGCTGAATCTGATTTTGAACAATTTGGTGCATTCTTTGAATAATGTGGTTCAGGGCAATACGATTTTGTCGCCCGCCCATAAAGATGCTTCAGGCCGTCTGAAAAAATTTGATTTCATCGTTTCCAATCCGCCGTTTAAATTGGATTTCAGCGATTTCCGCGACCAATTGGAGGGCGATGAAAACCGCGAACGCTTTTTTGCCGGTATCCCGAAAATCAAGGCGAAAGATACGGATAAGATGGAAATCTACCAGCTTTTTATCCAGCATATCTTGTTTTCCCTGAAAGAAAACGGCAAAGCGGCAATTGTATTGCCGACGGGCTTTATCACCGCCCAATCGGGCATCGACAAAAAAATCCGCGAACATTTGGTGGAAAACAAAATGCTAGCCGGCGTGGTGTCCATGCCTTCCAATATTTTCGCCACGACGGGAACCAACGTTTCCATCCTGTTTATCGACAAAGCCAATAAAGATAACGTGGTGTTAATCGACGCATCGGGCTTGGGCGAAAAAATCAAAGACGGCAAAAACCAAAAAACCGTACTCTCCCGCGCAGAAGAACAAAAAATCTGTAATACCTTCACGCACAAACAGGCTGTGGAAGATTTCAGCGTGGTGGTCAGCTACGATGAAATTAAAGCCAAAAACTACAGCCTGTCGGCGGGGCAGTATTTCGAGGTAAAGATAGATTATGTGGATATTTCCGCCGATGAATTTTCGCAGAAAATGGCGGGATTTTCGGCGGATTTGGACAAACTCTTTTTAGAATCTGCCGAATTGGAAAAAGAGATTAAAGAAAAGCTGCAAACGCTGAAATTTAACGGGTAAGCGTAAGTCTGCACAAAGCGGGTTTGTGTAAAGGATGAGTGATGTTTTAGTATTACTCAAATGAAATTAAAGTAGAAAGCGGTCTGCACTTTGATAAATGCAAGTGCAGACCGCTTTTTACATTTTGGCTCTGCAGAAACTTCGTTGAAGCCCAAGCTTTCAGACGACCTTTGGCGGCAGGTATTTACTTGCTTCGCGCAAGCTCAGTTTGGCCATTTTGTGCCGGTGTCGGTTGATAAAGCCTTGTACCCATTCGGGGTTGGTTTTGCTGTAATCGCGCAATGCCCAGCCTATGGATTTGTTGATGAAAAATTCTTTTTGCCCCAGATTGTTGCAGATGATTTTTTCCAGTAGTGCGGTGTCGGTGCGTTGTTTGCGGAGCAGTTGGTGGTCGATGGCGACGCGGCGCAGCCAGATGTTGTCGTCCGTGCTCCATGCCAATAGGACGTTGTTGACTTCGGGGTGGCGCAGGGCAATGCCGCCGACAATGCGGTCGAGGACGTCCGAACTGTCCCACCATGATTTTTCGGTAATCAGCATTTGCAAACGCGGGATGTCCTGCGGGGTCAGGTGCTGCTGCATTTTTTTCAGGTATTCGAGCGCGGCGTATTGCAATTCGCGGTTCGGGTCGTCCCAGCAGCGGCGCACGAAATCCCAATCGACCGGCTGTTTGGCGGCGCCTTTGAAAAACGGGCTGCACAGGTGGGCAAGCTGGGGTTTGCCGATGCCGAAATAGGTAAAGCGGTGTTTCATGTATGCCTGCATCGGCACGGCGCGTTCGGGGTTGGCGTGTTGTTGCAGGACGGCGAGCAGGGCGGGGTAGTCCATACGTTTTTCCTTTTTGCAGGAGATGGCAGGGTTTGGGGTCGTCTGAAATCTTGGTCTTTGTTCTGCTTTCTCTTCGATGTTTCCCTTTCGTCGCGCTGGTTTTTTATAGTGGATTAACTTTAAACCAGTACGGCGTTGCCTCGCCTTGGCTCAAAGAGACATTCTCTAAGGTGCTGAAGCACCAAGTGAATCGGTTTCTGTACTGTCTGTACTGTCTTGCGGTTTCATCGCCTTGTCCTGATTTAGTTAAGCCACTATAGTAGCAACGTCTTTATCCCAAATGTAGGTGCAGCGCCTCTCGAAAAATCTTGGCGGGTTGTCTGGCTGAATTTGTTTTCTGTTTTTCTTTGATATGGCGGGTTCTTTGAAAGGATTTGTTTTCAGACGACCTCTTCTTCCAAATCGCCTTCGCGGGTTTCGCGCAGGTGTTCGCGCAGGCGTTGGAGTTCGTGTTTGTCCAGCCACTTGCGGCGGCTGCGTTGCAGGAGGATGACGAGTGCGGAGATTTCGTTGCGCATATTGGTGCTGAGCCAGAGGAAGCCCTGCCATTCGTAATGGAGGCGGGCGGCGAGTTTGCCCAGCTCGGGATTGATGGAGGTGTCGATGCGGATGCGGCGGGCGTAGTGGCCTTTGATGAGGCGGACGGTCAGACGCAGGTCGCGTTGGAGGCGGTTGAAATGGCGGTCGAGGAGGCGGATTTCGTGTTCGTTGAGTGTGGGGGCTTGCAGCTTGGCGGCAGTAGTGAGGAGCAGCTCGGTGGTGTTGACGATTTTGCGGTGGGCGTGCTGCATGGCTTCCATCATGGCGGGGCTGATGTGGCTTTCGCCCGAGGTGGCGGCGAGGTGGCTGCGGCTTTTGACCATGCGGGCGTTGATTTGGCGCATTTTGACCATGTTTTGTTCCAGCCTCTCGCGGGTCATGCGTTTGCCGTTGCTGATTTCGGCAATCATTTTGCCGCATTCGGTCAGGTTGTCGGCAAGCATGAACCGCCACATGAGCGTGGAACGCAAGGGCAGGAGTTTGGCGGAGACAATGGCGATGGCGGCGCCGATGAGGACGTTCATGGCGCGCATGAGTCCGCTGTCGAGCCAGTTGTTGCTGTTGTCGCCGATGAGCATACACATGGTCAGTCCGGCAAGCATGGGGACGTAGCCGTTTTTGCCGACCGCCGCCCAACCTGCGGCTGCGCTGGCGGTGCCGACGGTCAGGTAAAAGAGGATGCCACCGTGGAAGTAGTGTTGGTTGAGCCACAACAGGGTCAGGCCTGCGCCCAAACCGATGACGGTACCGAGCATGCGTTCGACGGCTTTGGAGTAAATTGCGCCTTGAAATTGGAGCATGCCGAGTACGACGAAGACGGTCATGCCTATCCATTCGCCGTGTTGGAGGTGGAGGAGTTTGGCGAGCAGGGTAGAAAACAGTACGGCAAGTCCGAGCCGGACGGCGTGTATGTGGCGGCGGTAGCGGTAGCGTTCGTAGGAGTTGAGCCAGCGTTTGACGAAGCGTTCGCGTTGTGAGGCGTTCATGATTGGGGCTATCTTGTTGAGATTTTTGGGTTTATCGGGCGGTATTGTAACGGGAATCGATAGGGAGATACAGGTTTCTGAATAAAGGATTTTCGGCTGGGCTGAAACAGATTGGTTTGGGGAGATTCGGTAAAAGGCAAAAGGTCGTCTGAAACGCTGTATGGTGTTTCAGACGACCTTTTTAACCGGGCTATGGGTTTACCAAATATCGGATTTGATTTTGCGTTTCAAGCCCGGATGTTCGGAAAGTTTGAAGACGGGGTCTTTGCCCATTTTCAGTTTCGCCGTGTAGTCCCTCAACAGCAGGAAGGCAAGCGGAGAGAGGATCAGGATGGCGACCAGGTTAATCCATGCCATCGTACCCATCGCCATATCCGCCATATCCCAAATCAGCGGGACGTTGGCGACTGCGCCGAAATATACCCAGCCCAAGACGAGCATGCGGAACAAGGCGGTCAGCAGCCAATGGTTTTTGATGAACTGCACGTTTGATTCGGCATAGGCATAGTTGCCGATGACGGTAGAAAAGGCAAACATAAACAGAATGATTGCCAAGAAGTCTGCGCCCCATGCACCGACTTGGCTGATAATCGCTGCTTGGGTCAGCTCTGCGCCGTTCAAATTGCCGTAAGGTTGTTGGTAAACCAAAACGATAAACGCCGTGCAGGAGCACACGATAATCGTATCGACGAATACGCCCAGCATTTGAATCATGCCTTGGGAAACAGGGTGTTTGACTTCGGCTGCCGCGGCAGCGTTAGGCGCAGAACCTTGACCTGCCTCATTGGAATACAGGCCGCGTTTGATACCGATCATCATGGTTTGCGAAATCAAACCACCGAGCAGGCCGCCGCCGGCTGCTTTAAAGTTGAATGCGCTGTCAAAAATCTGACCGAAGACGTGGGGAATCAGGCTGATGTTGGTGACGATGATGTAGAGTGCCATCAGCAGATATAAAGTCGCCATCAGCGGAACAAGCATTTCGGCAAAGCGGGAAACGCGGCGGATACCGCCGAAAATAATCGGTGCAGTCATGATGACCAATGCGACGCCGACCGCATGTTCGTCCCAGCCCCATGCGGCTTTGGCGGTTACGGCGATGGTGTTGGTTTGAACGGCTTCATAAACGAATCCGAAGCAGAAAATCAGGCTCAATGCAAATACGATGCCCAACCATTTTTGACCCAAGCCTTGGGTAATATAGTAAGCAGGACCGCCGCGGAAATGATGGTTGTCGTAATCGCGGATTTTGAACAACTGCGCCAGTGAAGATTCGACAAACGCCGAACTCATACCGATTAATGCGGTGATCCACATCCAAAATACTGCGCCCGGGCCGCCGCTGCTGATGGCAATCGCCACGCCCGCGATGTTGCCTACGCCCACGCGGCTGGCAAGTCCGGTAACGAAAGCCTGAAACGGCGTAATACCGTGCGGATCATCGCCTTGTTGGCGGCCGCCGAGCATCTCTTTGATACTGCGTCCGAGCAGGCGGAATTGTACGAAACCGGTGGCAACTGTGAAAAACAGCCCTGCACCCAGCAGGACATACACCAGCCCTGTCCACATCGGATCATTGATTTTCTGAACCAATTGGTGCAGCGATTCGGTAAAGTTGTTATCCATAAAAACCTTTCTGAGTTTGAATGACGGACGGTTTGCCGCCGTTCGGAAGTAGTGCATTGTAACAGACTGTCAACAAATTGAAAAAGTTTTATATCGGCGTGAAATAATATATCTAATTGATTGATATTTAATAATTAAAATCCTTGATCAGAGGCGGATGAGGCCGGATCTGCTTTCCTGTGCGAAGCGGACAAATGCCTGAAAGAGGTCGTCTGAAAACGGGTTGGGCCTGTCTCGGAACCGGGTGCAAAGTGCCGTATATTTCCCAACTGTTACCGCTTGTTATTCAATTGCGCCGAAAAATACGGTTTACGTTAGAATGCCATCCGAAATTCCGGCTGTATGGCGATAAACGCGGCAGTCCGGTTTCAGACGACCTTTGTGCCACAAACAGGAAAATCTATGCATGCTACGATTCAAAGCCGTTTCGCGCCGATTTTATACGTCGTAATATTTTTTGCGGGCTTTCTGACCGCCTGCCTTTGGTTTAACCCCAAAGACTATCTTGCTGATTTGGCGCCCGTTGTTGCCGCGGTTTGCGCCGTTGCGCTGGTGTGGTTGGCATGGACGGCGGTTTCGGTCATTGCGCGGAAAAAGAACGAATGGCTGCGCAGGGAAAAATTGATACAGCAGGAAAAAGTCCATCCCGTCTTGCATGCTTCCCTGCAAAGCGTGGAAGAACAGCCGGAGATGCTGGCATTGACTATCCGCAACCACGGCAAAGGCATGGCGAAAAACATCCGCCTGCAAGTGTCGTCCGTGTCTGATAAAGCGGCGGAACGCGCTATCGTTGAAGCGGTCAGCAAATTGGTTATCGTTGGCGACGGCTTGGATATGCTGGCTTCGGGAGAAGTGTACGGCAGCGTCTTTGGCGATATCCGCGAGCTGTCGGCAAGTCTGCCGGAGAAAAAATTCGGCGGCATCATGAAGCTCGTCATGACGTATTGCAATGTGTTCGGCGAAACCTGTATCTCCGAAACATCTTTGGATTTGAGCCTGCTCAACGCGGTGGAGCTGTCCGAAGCCGAACACAAACCCAGCAAATTATTGTATTGATGCTGGCTGAGTCTGACATCAAAGGTCGTCTGAAACGCATTTTTGTGAAGCAGGTAAAAATAGCTTCTGGAAAATGAAAGCCGTTTCAGACGACCTTTATGATTGTCTTTACGCGCCAACCTCTTTATAATGCGCACACTCTTACGGGAGTAGCCATCTGATTTTCACTGACAATCAGAGCCGTTATCAACATAATTGACCGAGTTCGACAAAGATCGGTCATGGTGGCGGCATCTTCCTGACAACAGGAAGACAGGCAAGACGTAAGCGTTGTCCATACCCTTGCGGGCGGTATGTGCAACGCTTTTTGTTTTTGCCCGCTTCGGTTGAGTATCTTATGGAAGCATTTTTCTCTTCAATACTGGGCGTTGCCATTGCCGAAATCGGCGATAAAACGCAACTGCTCGCCCTTTTCCTTGCCGCACGTTTCGCCCAGAAAAACGCGGTAGTCTCCGGCATCTTCATTGCCACTTTACTGAATCATTTGGTCTCCGCATTTGTCGGCGTATGGCTGGCGGAAACCGTTTCCCCCGATACCGTCAAATGGGCGGTCGGCATCAGCTTCATCGCGGTCGGCTTGTGGCTGCTCCTGCCCGATAAAGATGAAAATCCCGACAGCCGTTGGCTTAAATACGGCGCGTTCGGGGCGACGGTTTTCCTGTTTTTCATGGCGGAAATCGGCGATAAAACCCAAATCGCCACGGTCTTGTTGGCGGCAAAATACCAATCCTTATCCATGGTCGTACTCGGCAGCGTTGCCGGATTGATGTTGGCAACTGTCCCCGTGGTTTATTTGGGCGATATGCTGATGAAAAAAATCCCCGCCAAAGCCGTGCGGATTTCCGCCTGCGTACTATTTTGCGTATTAGGCGTCATCACTTTGGCGGGCGGCGGCATTATGTTGAAATAGGTCGTCTGAAATGTGGGAAATCTTATTCAGACATCCGGATTTTGTTGCCGTCAACAAACCTTGCGGCGTATCCGTGCATCAGGAAGAGGGCGAAGTCAGCCTGACTCAGACGCTGGCGGCGCAGCTCGGCCTTGAGCAGGTTTGGCTGCTGCACCGCTTGGACAAGCTGACCAGCGGCGTGTTGTTGTTTGCCCTGAACCCGCAAAGCGCGTCGGCGCTGGCGCAGCAGTTTGCTGCCAAAACCATGCGTAAAACTTATTTGGCGCTGGCAACGGACAAGCCGTCTAAGAAACAAGGTTGGATCAAAGGCGATATGGAAAAATCGCGGCGCGGCGCATGGAAACTGACGCGCGGCATGGAAAATCCCGCCGTAACCGAATTTGGCAGCCACAGTTTAGAACCCGGTCTGCGCTTGTTCGTCCTGCATCCGCATACGGGCAAAACCCACCAACTCCGTGTCACCATGAAAAGCTTGGGCAGTCCGATTTTGGGCGATACGCTCTACGGCGGGAAGCCTGCATCGAGGATGTTCCTTCATGCGTGGAAAATCAAATTCGACTATCAAGGTCAGACGTTTGAAATTGTCGCGCCGTTGAGTGAGGAATGGCCGTTTAGGAATATAGTGGCTTAACTTTAAACCAGTACGGCGT
>NZ_KV800921.1:201067-235443 GCF_001810355.1 Neisseria sp. HMSC074B07
TTGTCCTGATTTAAATTTAATCCACTATATCGATTTTTTGTGAACATCAAGCCGCCTGAAAACCTGTGGCAACAGCGTTTTCTTTTGAGTTCTTCAAAACGTAAGCCTGACGGTTTGTCGTCTTCTCTTCATGAAAGAGGGCGGCAAACTGTCAGGCTTATTTTTTCAGTCATGCTTGATGTTTGGGGGCGCTAAACGAGGTCGTCGGCAGTTTCAGACAAATCCCGTTTAGGCTAATTCTCGGACGAACACTTGCGAATTGCGGCCGTTGGCGAGGTAGTCGCAGCGGCGTTCTTCGGGTAATGCGTCGGGAGAGGTCGTCTGAAAACCGCGTTCGGCAAACCATTCGCCTGTGTGGGTGGAGAGGGCGAACAGGCGGCGGATGCCCATGGCGCGGGCTTTTTGGAAGAGGTGGTCGAGCAGCATTTCGCCGTAGCCGCCGTCGCGGGCTTCGGGGGAGACGACGAGGCAGGCGAGTTCGCCGATTTCGGGGTCGTCGAAAGTTTTGAGGGCGACGCAGCCGTAGATGTTGCGGTCGTGTTCGAGGACGGAGAAGCCGGAGATGTGGTTTTCGAGATATTCGCGGCTGCGGTGCAACAGGATGCCTTGCTCTTCCAGCGGGCGTATCAGGGCGATGATGCGGGGGATGTCGCGGCTGTGGGCTTGGCGAATGGAGACGAAGGAATCGCGGGCGATGGCGGTGCCGCAGCCTTCGCGGGTAAAGAGTTCGCGCAACAGTCCGCCGTCTTCGCGCCCGCTGAGGATTTGAACGCGGCTGACGCCGTTTTCGACGGCGTTGACGGCGGCTTGGAGCAGGCGTACGGGAACGTTGTGTGCGGTTTCTATCAGGTGGCGGACTTCGCCTGAGGATAGGGTGGACATGAGGACACCGTCGGCGTTGCAAATGCCGGCTTCTTCGGTCAGGTACACGAGTTTTTCGGCTTGAAGGGCGACGGCGACGGCTTCGGCGGCTTCGCTCATGCTGAGGTTGAAGGTTTTGCCGCCGTAGGAGTGTCCGAGCGGGCTGATGAGGACGATGGCGCCATCGTCGAGGCGGCGGTTGATGGAGTCGGTATCGGTTTTGCGGACGATGCCGGTGTAGCCCATGTCTATGCCGTCAATGACGCCGAGCGGACGGGCGGTAAGGAAATTGCCCGAAGCGGTGGGAATCGGTTTGTTGCGCAAGGGGGCGGATGCGCTGCTGCACAGGGCGGCTTCGATGTCGCTGCGTATCATGCCGACTGCCTGCTTGGCGTCGCGCAGGGTGGCGTCGTCGGTAATGCGGCGGTTGCGGTGGTATTGCGGAACGAATTGTCTGTCGGCGGCGAGGCGGTTGAGGAAATGGCGCGTGCCGTGTACCAACACGAGGCGCACGCCCAAGCCGGCGAGCAGGTGGAAATCGGCAGCGAGCCGGTTCAGGGTGTCGCCTTCGAGCAGGCTGTCGGTGATGCCGATAACCAGTGTTTTGCCGCGCAGGTAGTGGATATAGGGTGCGGCTTCACGAAAATCGGCAACAAAACCCGGAGATGTATTCATAACAAAACCAGATAGAAAAGCTGCATGATGAGGACGGTCAGCGCAACCAGTACCGCCAGCGTCCAGTTGAAGCCTTCTTCGGATTTGGCGGGTTTGGCAGCGGCTGCCGCCATCAGGGCTTGGAATTCTTCAGTCCGCCGTTTTTCATCTTCGGCTCGCCGTGCCGCCTCTTCTTTGGCTTTTTTGGCACGTTCGGCGCTGTCGAGCAGGCTGGCGATTTCGTGGCGGGAGAGTTGTTTGCGGTTGCGGATGTTGCCGCCCATGTCGTGTACGAGACGGACGTCGGTAACGGCGTTGGGCAGCGTGTCGGGATTGGCGGGGGCGGAAGACGGTGCCAGGCTGTCTTTGGCTTTGAACAGGCCTTCGCATTTATTGCAAACGACAAAGCCTTGTGCGACGTTGAGCTGGGTGTCTTTGACCCAAAGTGAGGTTTTGCAGTGTGGGCAGATACAGGCGGGCATAGGGGTTTTCCGTGTAAAGTGTGGAATGTGTTGTTTTAATGTGTGTTTGATTGGGGGGGGCGTCTGAAAAAAGGTTTGCCCGTTTTCAGACGACCTTTTGTTTATCGGATTTTAGGCAACGCCGTAGCGTTCGCGGTAGGCTCTGACCGGCTCGAGGAAGCCGCCGAATTCCGCGTTGTTTTGCAGGAGTGTGAACAAGTCGTTCAGATTGGCAATGGCGACGACGGGCAAGCCGTATTGTTTTTCCACTTCCTGAACGGCGGACAATTCGCCCGTACCTTTTTCCATGCGGTCGAGCGCGATGGCGACGGCGGCGGGCGTTGCGCCTTCCGCCTCAATCAGTTTGACCGATTCGCGCACAGATGTTCCCGCAGAAATCACGTCGTCGATAATCAAAACTCGGCCTTTGAGTGGCGCACCGACCAATACGCCGCCTTCTCCGTGGTCTTTCGCTTCTTTGCGGTTGTAGGCAAACGGCACGTTCACGCCTTTTTCCGCCAGCATCATCGCAGTCGCCGCCGCCAAAATAATGCCTTTGTAAGCCGGGCCGAACAGCATGTCGAATTTTACGCCGCTCTCGATAATCGCCTGCGCATAAAACTTCGCCAGTTGCAGCGTCGATGCGCCGTCGTTAAACAGTCCGGCGTTGAAAAAATAAGGCGACTGACGGCCTGCCTTGGTTGTGAATTCACCGAATTTCAATACATTCTGCGCCAGCGCAAACTTGAGGAAATCTTGACGGAAATCGGACATTTTGCTTCTTTCAAAAGATATAGTGGATTAAATTTAAATCAGGACAAGGCGACGAAGCCTCAGACAGTACAAATAGTACAGCAAGGCAAGGCAACGCCGTACTGGTTTAAAGTTAAGCCACTATATTGATTTATAAAGGAAGAGATTATAAAGGATTCATGAGGAAAATGCAGGTCGTCTGAAAAAGTGAGTTGATTTTATGTGTTTCCTGCCAATAAATTGTTAGCTTAGTTATAATTTAGTTATATTTTGTTTGTAAATTTACTTGAATTAACTATTACATATGGGTTGTCTTATCTTTTTAGTATAAAATGTCTAAGTCATTGATTCAGGTGCATCGCAAGCACAATCAAGACTTGTTCCCGAATACAGAAACTTCGAGATTCAATTTAAAAAAGGATGATACGACATGAAAAAAGTACTTGCATTGATTTGTACAGCAACTTTAGCTGCCTGCGGAGGCGGGGGTGGCGGTGGAAATTCCACTCCATCTTCACAATCTACGCCTAACGCAGGTCCAAGCAACCCATCAACGTCGCAGAAGCCTGCAACTCCCCCATCAACGACAACTCCTGCAAAACCTGAGACGGGTAAAACGCCGACTACTCCTAAAACTTCTACATCTCCTAAAACGCCTACCGCTCCTAAAACTCCTGCTACTCCGACGGTTCCTACCGCCGCACAGCAAACAGTTGGCGGTAATAGCATTGCCATCGATAATAGCAACATCAAACACATCCGCGTTGACGGAGTGGATTTCGATCTGACCCAAAGCGGCGGTATTTCTTTGAATAATTGGAAAGGCAAAGTTCCTGGTTTCATTTCAGGAATTGCATCCGGCGAGCCGAAATCCGTACAGAAATTCTTGGTCAATACCGCTTCAGCAAACGCTACTGCCGGCGTGTTGGAAGTTAACGGCAAAAAACAAGCTTTCTTCAGCGGACACTTTACGCCCGCAGCCGAGCTGCCTAAAGGACAAGTTCATTACAGCACCAGCGTTGCCTCTATGCATAGCGGCGCAAATTACGATATTACCCGCACAGAGTTGACTGCCAATTTTGACAGTAAAAAATTAACAGGCACTATCTCTCGTGATGCTAAATTTGGCGACAACATTGCTGTTAATGCCCAAATTAGCGGCAACAAGTTTGAACAATCCGGTGCGACCCAAGTCAAAGGCGGTTTCTTTGGCAAAAATGCAGCGGAAGTTGCAGGCGGATTTTCTAGCGGCAATACGGTAGGCGCATTCGTCGGCTCGAAGAAATAATCTTCCGGTAAACGGTATTGCAAATAAAGGTCGTCTGAAAACAGGTTTTCTGGTTTCAGACGACCTTTTGCTTTTGTACGCTTTTTAATTTTTTGTATTTGGCTATTATCTGTGTCAAATGGTGACGGCGATATATGGCAGGTTGATACCGAAATTCTCAGCTTCTATCAGATAGATTGATCGAGAAGAGAAGAGGTAGAAAAGGATTCATGAGGAAAATCTAGGTCGTCTGAAGGGGAAGTTGTGGCAAAGTGAAAAGAAGCCAAATCTTGATTTTCAGACGACCTTTGTTTCAGTGTTAATCCGATAAAATAAAACCCCGCAGAGAAGCGGGGTTTCTGGGATGTTTCGATTAAGGTTTAGCGTAGCCGTGTACGCCGTTGTATGGAGAAGGAATCCAGCCTTCATCCACTGCAGGACGTTCGCCTTGACCTTCAATTGTTTGACCCGGGGCAACTTGTTTGGTAACAGTGCTGCGGATTTTCACATCAACGCGACGGTCAGGCTCGATACATGCGATCAAAGCAGCGCGTTTTTTGGCTTTGGATACTTTTTTGCCCAGTTTTGCTACTTCTGCTTCACAAGTAGCAGTCATTTGAGCTTGAGACTCACCAAGACCTGTAGCGGAAACTTTGCTGGAAGGAACGCCACGACCTACCAAGTAGTTGGCCACTACGTTGGCACGACGTTCAGACAGGTTTTGGTTGTACTCTTCAGAACCCATGAAGTCGGTATGACCTTCGATACGTACGGTTTGTACGTTTTCGTTGCTCAGGCGTTGAGCCAGGCTGTTCAGGTTTTCTTGAGCTTCAGGACGCAGGATGTCTTTGTCGAAGCCGAACAGGGTTTTCGCAGACAGGGAAACAGTTTCGTCAACGTATTCGGGAGCTTGTTGAACTGCGGCTACCGCTTCGCGGTCACCACATTCGACACGACCTTGGGTTTCTTTGTCGAAGTAGCTGTTTTTCCAGCACTCGCCGTAGTTGTTACGGACGACTTCTTGAGATTGGCTGCTTACGGTGTAGCCGTGTTTGGTGTGCGCTTCACTTGCCATTGCAGTGCCTGAAGCAACCAATGCAACGAACAATGCGCTTAATTTCAGCTGTTTGGTCATTTTATTCCCTCATCAAAATTGTTATGCGGCGGATACAGGAAGCAGCCGCAGCAAATTACCAATATACAGGCCGCAGCATAAAACAGCGGCAAATCGGATATATCAGTTTGCACTATAAAGAAGCATGGCACAGACTGTCAATACTCGATGCCTTGATAAAAACATGAAACTGCTTGCCTCCTAATGGTGAATCATGCCTAAAAATCAAGCTTGTGTCATTTATTTATCAGGAAATTCGGGTCTGTTTCCATTTGCAGTTGCGAAAACGCAACAAGAGTTTGCGTGCTGTAAAGACGGTTTTCATAGTTTATATGTATAGTTTTATTGAAAACAAAAACTTCCTTGTGTGGTTTTTGGATGTCCGACAAATCCGGCAAAATATGTTAAATTATGTGCCGCTTGTCGTATAAAACATACAAACACAATACAACCGGACTACCTATGAAATTACAGCAATTGCGGTATGCGTTGGAGGTGTACCGCCATAATTTGAATGTATCTGAGGCTGCGGATGCGCTATTTACTTCGCAACCGGGTATTTCCAAGCAAATCCGCCTTTTGGAAGAAGAACTGGGGGTGCAGATTTTTATACGCAGCGGCAAGCGTGTGGTGTCTGTTTCCCAGCCGGGTAAGGCGGTGTTGGAAATTTCGGAACGGATTTTGCGCGATGTCCAAAATATTAAGAATATCGGCAGCGAGTTTACCGATCACGACAGCGGTGCTCTGACGATTGCGACGACGCATACGCAGGCACGCTATGCGCTGCCTTTGATTGTGGCGGATTTTGTGAAGCGTTATCCGAGGGTCAATCTGACGATCAAGCAGGGGAGCCCTGCTGCTATTGCGCAAATGGTCAGCAATGGTGAGGCGGATATTGCGATTGTGACGGAGCGGATTGACGATCATCCCGAACTGAGCAAGTTGACGTGTGATGAATGGAACCATGCGGTCATCGTGCCGAAAGAGCATCCTTTGTTGGAATGTATGAATCCTTTAAGTATTGAGGATTTGGCTTCGTTTCCTCTGATTACTTACGAATTTGCATTTAATCAGGGCAGCAGTATTGCGCGTGCTTTTAATAAGGCGCATTTGGATAATCCGGATGTGGTGTTGTCGGCAGCGGATACGGATGTCTTGAAGACTTATGTCCGACTGGGGCTTGGGGTCGGGTTGATGGCGAAGATGGCATTTGATCCGGAGAAGGATGCGGATTTGGAATTGGTCGATGCGGCGCATCTGTTTGAACCTTCGCCCATTTGGATTGCAGTACGCTCGGATACTTATCTTCGCGGTTATACCTACGATTTTATCGAAATGTTCTCGCCGAAGCTGACGCGGGATGTGGTGGACCGTATTCTTTATACGCCGGTGGTCGAAGATTTTTCTATTTGATTTTGGATATGGCAAGAGGTCGTCTGAAAAGCAGAAATGTTTTCAGACGACCTTTTTTTTTAGTGCGGTTGATATTGGCCGGGTGCTTTGAAATTCAATGTCTTAAGCGCAGGCAAAAAACTGCGGAAAAAAAAACGCCTCCTGCCGGGAGCTGGCGGAGGCTATCCAAGGAGTTTTAAAAGTAACCCTAAAGAACTATGAAACTAGTCAGAAAGAACTATATTACTAATCTGAACGGTTTGCAAGTTCGTCGAGTGGTTTTAAATTAACTTTACGTCCGAACAAGGCTTGGATTTCGGGTTGATGGCTGATGCCGACGACGAGGGTGTCGGGTAAAGTGCGTTTGAGGATTTGCATCAGCGTTAATGCAGATTCGCCGTCGAGCTGGTTGGTGGCTTCGTCGAGGAACAGGATTTGCGGTTTGTGCAGCAGCGCGCGGGCGAGGCTGAGGCGTTGCTGTTCGCCGCCGGAGAGAATGCCGTGCCATTCGTATGGTTCGTCTAAATTATCTTTCAGGCGGCCTAGTCCGACTTGTTCCAAGGTCGTCTGAATAAGTCGGTCGTCTTGACAGGCGGGGTGGGGATAGCTGACAGTGTGGCGCAGGGTGTCGGCGGGGAGGTAGGGGCGTTGGGGCAGGAAGAGGAGGCTGCCGTCGAGGGCGAAGCTGCCTTGATAATACGGCCACAAGCCTGCGAGGGCGCGCAGCAGGGTGGATTTGCCGATGCCGCTTCTGCCCTCGAGCAATACCCATTCGGGGGTGTGGGCTTCGAGGTTGATGTCGGTAAGCAGTGGGCTGCCGGTTTGGGTGTGGACGGTGAGGTTTTGCAGGACGAGGATGCCGCCTTGGCGGCGGTTGTTTAAAGTCAGGGCGGGTGCTGGGTGGGCGGGATTTCTGCCTTCCTGCTCTACTTGTTCCAAGGCCGTCTGAAAACCGGAGAGGCGTTCGACGACTGCCGCCCATTCAATGAGGCGGCGGTAGGAGTCGGTAAACCAGCCGAAGCTGTCTTGGACGCGGGCAAACGATGTGCGGGTCTGCATCATGTCGCCGAAGGTCATGGTTTTGGCGAGGTACATGGGCAGGGTGGCGAGGATGGGGATGAAGATGCTGATGCGGACATAGGTTGCCCAGAAGGTTTCTTGGCGGAATTCGCAGTTGGTGAGCCGCCGCCAGTTGTCGCGGATGCGGAGGTAGCGTTGTTTCAGACGACCTGTTTCGGCTTCGCCGCCGTTGTAGAAGGCGATTTGTTCGGCGTGGTCGCGCACGCGCAGGAGGGCGGCGCGGTAGTCGGCTTCGCGGTGCTGGCGGTCGATGTTGAGGTTTTTCAGTTTGCGGCCGACGAGGTGGGCAATCAGGGTGCTGATGACGGAATAAATCAGGGCAACCCAGACGAGGTAGCCGTGTATGGTGATGTCGCGCCCGCCGATATTGAAGGTCTGTATGCCGGAGAGCGTCCACAATACGGCGACGAACGCGCTGAATTTGGCAATATTATTGATGAAGGAGCGGAACAGTCCGATGCTTTTGTCAGCGAGGAGGTAGATGTCTTCGGCGATGCGCTGGTCGGGGTTGTCGGGTTCGCCGGTCAGGCGCAGGCGGTAGTGTTTGTGGCCTTCGAGCCAGTTTTGCTGGAATTGCTCGGTCAGGTGGGTGCGCCAGCGGAAGATGAGGCGTTTTTGCAGCCAGTCGCCGCAGACGATGCAGCCGATAATCATCGCCATGTAGCCGAGGTATTCGACGATGAGCGCGGGCATGGACGCGCCGTCAAACGCGGCGAGCGCGTCGTAGAAACGTTTGTCCCACGCGGCGATCCAAACGCTGATGGTGATGGAACAAAGGGTGAAGCCGATGAGGACGGCGAGCATCAGCCATTGGATGCGCCCGTGCGCCCCTGTCCAGAAAGGACGGGCGAGTCGGGAGAATTTTTTGAGGATGTTCATGGATGGTGTGTTGGTACGAATAACGGGAGGTCGTCTGAAAATCTGCATTGGCGGGATAACGGCATCAGACACGTTATCCGACGCTTTTGTTTCCTGCTGGGTTTCAGACGACGGTTTGCAGTGGTTCAAATATAGTGGATTAACTTTAAATCAGGACAAGGCGGACGAAGCCGCACAGTACAGACAGTACAGCAAGGCAAGGCAACGCCGTACTGGTTTAAAGTTAAGCCACTATAAAAATACCGATGCCGTCATGTCGGGATGGGCAGCATGGCGGCAGGACGGGAGGGCGTCTGAAAGCCGGATGGTGTTTTCAGACGACCTCGCTTTATAAAATGGCTACATCTTCCACTTGAAGTTCAAGGTTACATTGCGCGGTTGTCCGTAGAAATGTCCTTGGTAGGTAGCGCGGTGGGCGTAACTTTCGTAATAGCGTTTGTCGGTCAGGTTGTCGACTTTCAAGCTGAGTTTGGCGTGTTTGGAGGGTTCGTATTGTACGGTAGCATGCCAGACTGCGTAACCGCCCAAATATTGTTTCTCTCCGTCCACCATAATCGGGCCGGATTTGTTTTGGACGTTGACACCGCCGCCCACCGTCCATTTGCGTGCCGCGCCGGGCAGGCGGTACAGGGTATTGAGGCGGAAGATATGTCGGGGCGTGTGCTGGCTGAAATCGACCCCGCGACCGTTGCGTTCTGCGGTTTGGGCGGCAGCGGTGGAGGTATAACGCCTTTTGTTGAAGGTGTAGCCCGCAAAAATCTGCCAGTCGTCGGTGATGTTGCCGGCAATTTCGGCATCAATACCGCGGCTTTCCAGACGGACAGGCGTGTAGATGGCGCGGTCGCCGCGTACCCAAGGACGGATATTGCCCGTTGAGAGGTCTTTACCCAGCCATGTGTCTGTGGGTTGGTTGTGTTTTTCGGTTTGAAACAGGGCGAGGGTGGTGTTCAATTTATTGTTGTTCCACGCGCCTTTCCAGCCGATTTCGTAGCTGTTGCCCATTACAGGCGGCAAGAGCTTGTCATTGATGTCGTAATAATCGCCCGAGTATTTGAAAATGCTGGTGTAACTTGCATATAGGTTTTGTTGCGGGGTGATGTCGTAGGTAATGCCTGCGTAGGGGATGAAACGGCCTTTTTTATAGTGGCTGTCGGGGGTTTTCATCCATGATAGATATTGTGATTGCCGCCAGCGGCTGTAACTTGTGCCGAGCAGGATGTGCCATTTGTCGGCAATGTTCAGGCGGGTGGCTATGGTCGCCGTGTGGGTGTCGGGAACGGTTTTACGGATTTCGAGATTGCGGGCCGTATTCCAATCGGGTTTGGCGATTTCATCACCCGTCCAAGAAAAAACAGGATAGTTGCCATCTTTCAAGGGTGTGCCTCGCCACATATTGATAAATTTACAAAAAATGCTAGCAAAAAATGCTAGAATAAGCCTTTGATTTTATCAGAGGCTTTTTTGTGAAAAAATTTATTATTTATTCATTGACCACTTTGGCATTATTATCAGGCTGCGCCACCACCAAACCTGTGTTAGATACCTTATCTATGAAGCAAATTCACAGCGCAAATTATGGTGCTTATCCAAGCAATTACCAATCTAGCGTTAGGCAGCATTTGCAAAGAAATTTGTTAGATTATGACAGCGCAAAAATTGAATTTTACATGAAACCTGTCAAAGTGTTTTATACAGTGTTTTATACAACTGCGTTAGCGTTTGATGGTCCTCATTCCGTATTCAAAGGCTCACACAAGGGTAGAGGCTGGGTAGGTTTTCCAGTGTATCTTGCTTGCGTGAATGTCAATGCTAAAAATACATATGGAGTTTACACAGGCTGGCAAACTTATGAATATTACTTTCAAGATGATAAATGGTACACAACTGGTTCAACTGGTTCATCTGGTTCAATCTATACCTGCACGCATGCCGCTCAGAGTAAAGATATTTATGTTATCAATAACGCCGCTAATCAGTTAAAAATTGTGCCGTAAGTGCGTTGAGTGTAAAAATGCCCAAAACTTTGTGCTTTATGCATACCTGTCGCACCGCGCACGACTTCGATGCGGTCGTAAAGTGCGGTATCGGTCAGCTGTTTGGTATCGTGCGGATTGTTGCCGCACATGGTGCAGACGGTCGAATTGACGCCGTCTTCGCTGATTTGAGCGATACTGAAGCCCCTGGATTGAAAGCGGGTTTGGAAACCCTGTTTGTACATATGCAGTCCTGTGGTGGTTTTCAATGCTTCTTCCAGCGTGGTCGCGCCCGAATCATCCATCTGTTTGCGTGTGATAACGCTGACGGATTGCGGCGTGTCTTTGGGCGCAAGCGGCAGGCCGGTAGCAGTGGACATGGTAAGTACGGTGTAGCCGTCGCGCGAAGCGATACTGCTTTGCTCGGTTACGGTACGGCGGACTGTTCGACATGTTCCGTCTGATCGGCGGTTTGGGCGGAAAGTTGCAGCGGGACGGCGGCAAGCAGATAGGCATAACGAATCGGATGGTTCATCGCAGCTCCTTCAAGTGGGGATGAAGAGGTTTTTATGGGAAAGGGGTCGTCTGAAAACCCAACGGCGGTTTTCAGACGACCCCTTTCTTTTACAGCAACGGCAACCGTTTCCTGTCTGTCAGAAGCAGGTCGGATAGATTGCCGAATATGATTTGGTTATTGTTTTTTAATTTTGCTACCGCAGACGGACTACATCTTCCACTTCAGGCTGAACACGGCATTTCGCGGTTCGCCGTAGAAGCTGCCGCTGTTGGCGGCACGGCTGTATTGGTTTTCGTAGTAGCGTTTGTCGGTCAGGTTGTTGACCGCCAGCCCCAGTTGCAGGTTTTTGCTTGGGCGGTATTGGACGTTGGTATTCCAAATGGTGTAGCCGCCTTGCTTGATGGAGCCGTAGGAGTTGGCGGTTTTACTGCTGCTCTTTAAGCCCAGTCCGACCGTCCATTTGCCGTCATCCACTGGCAGGATGTAGCTGGTGTAGAGGCGGAACATATGCTTCGGCGTATGGCTGCTGAAGTTGTAGCCTTTTAGGCGCGATTCAACATTGTTACCGACGCTGTTGCGGTTGGTGCTGCGGTTGAAGGTGTAGCCTGCGTAAACCTGCCAACGGTCGGTCAGGCTGCCGGAGATTTCGGCGTCCAAACCGCGGCTGCTTTGATCCAGCGGTTCCCAATAAGGATGTGGCTTGGCATTGACGCGTTGGTTGTTGTTGTCTTTGTCGGTTCGGTAGAGGGCGACGGAAGTATTCAGACGACCTTCGTTCCATTCGCCTTTCCAGCCGATTTCGTAGTTGCGCCCCATAATCGGCGGCAACAGGTTGTCGTCGTAGTCGCGGTTCATCGTTTGTTTGAAGATGGACGTGTAGGCGGCGTAAACGCTTTGTTTAGGCATGATGTCGTAAGTGATGCCGGCATAAGGAACGAAGCGGTTGCGTTTGAGCGAGTCTGATGAACCTGCTACCCCGTCTTTGAAGTCGCGATCCCAATAGTAGTCGCGTTTCCAGCTGGTATAGCGTCCGCCTGCGATGATGTGCAGTTTGTCGGTAGGATTGATGCGCGCCCCCAAACCGAAGGCATGGGTAGTATAACGGCCGTCGCCGCCACGGGCTTTGGCTGTGGCGGAATCCCAATCGGGTTTGGCTTTTTCGCTGCCGTTGAACGCATCTGCGTTATAGGTACTGCTGTCATCAAACCAGCGGTTGCTTGAGTTCACCTTCTCTTTGGAATAGCTGTGCATGAAAAAGAGGTCGTGGCTTTGGCCGAAGGCGAAGATACGGCCGGTCAGGTTGTTTTGGAAAGTAAACTGGCGGCTGTCCGTGTCGTAGCGGTCGAAGCTGTAAGTTTTGCCCAAACCGTCTGTACCGATGCCGTTACCCGTGCCGCCCAGCGTGTAATATTCTTTTAAGCTGTCGCTTTTGCGCCAGTCCAGCTTGCTGCTCAGTTTCCAGTTGTCGTTGAAATAATGTTCAAATTCGGCAAAAAGGTTGTGTTTTTTCAGACGGGCTTCGTTCCAATCTGCGCCGAGATAGCGGCTGCGTTTCCATTCTTTGCCGTCTGCGCGCATGGGCAGTCCGTCGGGGTCGGGCGTTTTGGTTTGGTTGAGATAGCTCGCGCCCCAAGTGAGCTTGCTGTTGTCGCCGATGTCTTTGTCCATCACGCCGTAAAGCAGGATGTCGCGGCCGCCGGATTGGTCTTGGAAGGTTTTGTTGCTGCCAATCGAGCCGACAAAACGTCCGCGCAGGCCGTGTTCCGGACTTAAAGCACCTGACGCATCAAACGTGCCGCCTACTTTGCCCATGTGTTGACCGTCAAATCGGCGGAAAGCTGGCGTTTGGAGGTCGGTTTCTTACGGACGGCGTTAATTGTGCCGCCCGATTCGTTGTTTGCCTGCGTCAGCCCGGCTGCGCCGCGTACCACTTCGATGCGGTCGTACATCGCTATATCGGTTACGCTGGTCGGGTCGCCGGACGGACCGCCCAAGCCAAATCCGCCGGGCGAGCCGATTTGAGTGGCAATGCCGTCTTCTTCAAGTTGCTCGATAAAATAGCCGCGCGACATAAAATGCGTGCGCCCGCCGCTTTTGAAGACGTTGACGCCCGTGGCGTTTTGCAACGCGCCTTCGAGGCTGGTCACGCCTTGGTCTTCAAGTTGTTTTTTGGTGATGACGCTGACGGATTGGGGAATTTCCCTCGGAGAAAGCACCAATCCCGTAGTCGAACGCATGGCGGATACGGTGTAGCTGTTTTGATTTTCGGTACGCAGGCTGCGGTTTTTGCCGACCACATTGACCTGCTTTAATTCGACCTGCTGCACTTCTTCAGCGGCTTGAACGGCTTGTGGCAGCGCGGCAAGGCAGAACGCCAAGGTGCTGAGTTTGAAAAGTGTCTCTTTGTTTGTATTGTTCATTTGGTTGATTCCAGATAAAGCTGTTGTCGTAAAATGTTTATTTTTATTTGATATTTATAACCGTAAAAACTATAAATATTCAAAGTATTAGGTTTTTCAGACGACCTGCGTTAGATAAAACGAATAAAATTCATCAAACCCTTGCGGATAAAAAAATGTTGCCGCCGGGCGGAGTACCCAATGGCAACTACTTATCCAAGGTTGCAAAGATAGATATAAGGAACTAGCTGAAAAATAGTTATAAAGAACTATAAACCATCTGTAAAAAATGGCAACCGTTTTTTCAGACGACCTCACGTTTTTTCACATACTCTTGCCATAAGTCAAAATTCTGACCGGCGATAAAATACCCCTTCTTCTGTTTGGTGGAAGAGGGGGTGTCTGCGTATCAGTCAGTTTTAGCTTCATTTTCTTGCGAACCGTGAAAAGGCGGATTGCCGTATGGCTAGGCAGGTCGTCTGAAAACCGGTCAACGTCTGTTTGGCATCATTATCTTTTGTGTATCCTCTTCCTGTGGGGCATAAAGCCAAAGGTCGTCTGAAAACGGTTTTCAGACGACCTTTGAGTTATTTGCGGTTGGGGTTGATCCATTGCCATTGTTCGCGCAGGGTGTTTTCGAGGGCTTTTTGTTTTTCCTGCGGGCTGTTGAGGCCGTCGGTCAGGCGGTTGTAGTCGATGGTGATAGACGGGTTTTGTACCGTGCCTCTGATTTTGAGCGGAATGGGTTTGTTTTGCGGGTTCAGGGCATTGCGGATGAGCAGGTCCTCCGATAGCTCTTGGGTGCTGAGGTCGGTATAGCCGCTGCTGACAACGTGCAGGCTGTCGGAAAAGAGTTCGGTGTTGACATGGCGGCTGATGCCTTTGTCGATTTCGCTGTTGAGGACGAAATGGTGGAAAGGGGTTTTGGGCGGTGGGGTTTGTTGGGTGTTGTCTTTACTGATGATGCCGTTTTTGAGGATGTTGTCCATGTCGATGCCGTGCCATGCGCCTTCGGAGATGTTGAGGGTCAGCATCCCGTTGAGGTTTTTGAGCATTTGCTCGCGGTTGTTGCCTTTGGTGGTCAGGTCGATGACGGCGTTGCCGTTGCCGCTGAAGCTGTGGAAGCCGAACAGGTCTTGCAGCAAGGGTTGGATTTGTACGCTTTCTGCGTTTTGTTGGAGGTGGTAGGAGAGGGGAGTGGTGTTGGCTATGCTGATGCCGCCCTCGGTACGGCCTCCGTAGAGTCCGGCTTTGAAGTTGCTCAGGGTGATATGTTCGTTATTGGCGGTCAGCCGGGTTTCGACATTGTCCAATTGGAAGCCGGGCGTTTGGATATTGTTGACCTTGATGCTGGCTTCGATATCGGGGGTGTTGGCGTGATTGAGAAATTTCGGGTAGGGGTCGTCTGAACCGGCTTGAAAGTCTTCCAAGTAGGGAGTGAGGTTGAGTTTTTGCAGGGCGACGCCTGCTTCGAGTCTGGGTTTTTGCTCGGCTTGGGTTTGGTATTTTAAGCTCAAGGCAACGGGTTGGCGGTCGAATGTGCCTTTGAAGCTGCCTTGCCAGTTGCCGGAATCGGTCAGGCTGAAATTTCCGTCGAGCATGCTGATAAAGCGCGGTTGGGGCAGTCGGTTGACGGTGTCCTGCAGGGTGGTAATGCGCAGGCTGTCGGATTGCAATCCGGTTTTTTTCTGCCACAACATGGGGCCGCTGACGGTAAAGCTGGTTTGGCGCAGTTGGTTTTTGTATCTGCCGTTGAGATCGAAGCTGTCCAGGGTGATGACGCTCGGACGCAGATTGGTTTTGTCGAGTTTGAAGGAACCGTCCCATTGGCTGTCGGGCGAGCCTGCGGTAAAGGCTCCGCTGACGGTATTGAGGCTGAGGTGGTTGTCTTTGAAGATGAGTAGGGGCGCTTGGGCGGTCAAGTGGAGGTTTTGTTGAACGCTGTCTGTGCGCAGGTTGATGTTGCTGACTTGCAGGGTGTGGTTTTGCGTTTGCCAGTCTAAGGCACTGGTAATGTTGATTTTTACCGTGTTTTGGTCACGGCGGCTCTGCGCTTCAAAGCGGAGCTCGGGAATGTTCCAGTTTGCTGCGTTGGTTTGAAGCAGGCCGTTGCCGTTCCATTCGAGGGGAAACTGCGGGTTGCGGATGTTGCCGCCGATTTTGAAACGGCGGCCGTCGGAATCTTCCGAACGGAGGTTGAGGCTGAAGTCTTCGATGGTGTACGGTGTGTTGTCGAGTTTCAGACGCAGGGTGCTGTTTTCTACGACGAGGCGGTTGAGCGTGGCCGTGTTGCGGGGCTGCTGCCAAAGGTCTTGCAGGCTCCATTTGCCGTTTTCGGCGCGTTCGATTGAGACATCTGCGCCTTTAAGCACCCATTTTTCGATAATGGGTGTGTCGTTCCACAGGCTGCTCCAGCCGATTCCGATGTTGGTTTCTTTAATGTGGATGGCGGCTTGCGTGCTGTTGGGGTAGGAGATGACGACGTTTTTAAGGGTAAGGGTGGGGCGGGGGAACCAACTGCGCCGGATTTCCGGACTGAAGCGGATGGTGCGTTGGGTTGATTGCAGAGTGGATTGGGTAAGGGTTTCGATGCGTTTGGGTGTGAAGAAGTTGTAAACCGATGCGTATAGTCCGGCTGCGGTGGCGATGACCGCTATGAGGCTGAAGATGAGGAGTTTCAGCCAGAATTTTCCGGAGTTTGGCAGAAGGTTCATGGGCTTTTATAAAAATTAAAGTATAAGAGTATAGCACATGCCTTTGGGATGGTTGGTGCGGCAGGACAGAGGGTTGTAAATGGGTATGAATGGTGGTTGCGGGTTTCAGACGACCTGATGGTTTGCTATGCCTTATAAATATGAATGTGGGCGGTTTGCACTTGTCTCTTTGTGTTGAGGTATCGTTTGGATAAAACGTGGCTATATAATGCAGGTTCTATTGGTATGAGGAGGGTGTCGATGATTATCGTAATGCGCAAATGGTCGAGTGAGGAATCTGTTCAACGGGTGGTGGATACGATTCGCAGCCGTGGCTTGCGGGAACATATTTCGCGTGGCGAAGAAAGGACGATTATCGGCGCGTTGGGCGACGAGCGGGTCTTCCATTCCAATGAATTGGCTAGATTGCCCGATGTGGAGCGCGTGTTCCGGGTTTTGAACGATTGGAAAATCATCAGCCGGGAGGGGCAGTCTGAAGACAGCAAGATTTCGATACGGGGTGTGTTGTTTGGCGGCGAGAAGGTTTTGGATATTGCGGCGGATATCAATCGGATTGAGGATGCGGATGCGGGATTTGTCGATCCGTTTTATCTGTCGGCACGGCCTTATGCGGAAATGGACAACGGGAGCGAAAAGGCGAGAATCCAACTGATGCAGCAGGATATTCGGCGGCTTCATGAACAGGGAAAACCGATTTTGGTGCGTATCCGCGATGTGCGTCAGATTGATGAGGCTTTGAAGGCGCAGGCAGACGTTTTGTATTTGGGCGGAGAGCTGATGGGGAATCGGGTCTTGTTGGATGAAGTGGGTCGTCTGAATACACCGGTAGTGTTGTGTAAAGATAAGCATCATCGGGTTGATGATTGGCTGGCGGCTGCCGAACACATCGCTTTACGCGGCAATCACCATATTATCTTGGGCGAGGCGGGGACTTTGAGTTTCGAGCCGGAACATGCTTATCGTTTGGATGTGGATGCGATTGTCAGGGTGCGGCAAACCTGTCATCTGCCGGTGATCGCGAACATCACGCGGTTGTGGCACAACGATATGCCGCAACATATCTTATATCGGTTGGCGCAGGCTGCTGGTGTCAATGGGATTGTCGGTTCTGGGGTGGATTGATATTTTAGTTTTTGAATAAATTTTGGCATAAAATGCTGTTTCGTGGATTGGGTGTATATCTGCCTTATTCTGTTATCGACTTTTCAAGGCGGTTTTTGAAGCCGGATAATGGGATGGTAGATATACCCTGTCTTGCAACGGGATTTTTATGGCGTTTGGGATATGGATATTGCTTAATCAGGCGTCAGGACAGAGTTATTAAAACCGTAGATAAAAAAAACCATTCATACCAAGGGAGAAGTATGAATGGCCAATACATTGCGGGAAAACGTCTTACTTGCTGCACCGCCCAAAAGGGATAAAAGAGCGGTGTGTGTCAGCAATTTGAATTCTAGCAGCATTAGTATTAAATGCTGTTAAGAAGTGAAATCTTTTGAATAAATTGCGCGAAAACTCCGATAGACGTTAATTTATCGAGATAAGCGGTATTAAATTTGTTGTATTTTAAATTTCATATGTCATATTTTTGCAACAGCCAATTTAGAAGGTCGTCTGAAAAGCTATTTTCAGACGACCTTTTTGTATATGAGGCATACCAAGATGCGTAGCAATGGCATTTTAATCCCATCGGGCAAAATGCCACTATTGCCGCTATCCGTCGATTTGCCCGCTGTTGGTAGGAAGGAAGTGGGTGCAGAACCGCCATTCGTGTACTGCTTGATCGTCAATATAGGCGTTCGGTTTGGGTAAAAATGCTTGGAAACATTCCGATATGCCCAATTCTTCTGCGCTGCGACGGGCGTAGTCGGCTCCTCCGCTGCTCCAGAGGTAAAGCATATGTCCGTTTCCATGCAGGCGGCGGACTTGGCGGATGACTTCGGGCATGGGAATGCGCGTACTGCCTACGCTTCTGACAAGGGTGTCGTCCACATCAATGAAAATAAAGGAAGGTCTGCTCATTAGATTAATTGTTTTGAAATGGGTGGATGGATGTCAAAAAGGTCGTCTGAAAAACCTTTTCATAATTTCTATCGTTGTTTTGTTCAATTAATGCTTTTTTGTTAAAACGGGTTTATTGGTTCTCCCGTATCCATTTTTCCCAACGCTCGAACAGGGCGGGTTGCAGGGCGGCGATGACGGAGCGTTTGAAAACGTGTTCGCCGCTCCAGAAGTCGTCGCCTTCCAAAGTGGACAGGTTGCCGCCTGCTTCTTCGAAAATCAGCGCACCGGCGGCGTAGTCCCACAGTTTTTGCCCACCGTGGACGTAAACATCGTAGCGTCCGCTGGCGAGGTAGCACCAGTCGAGCGTGCTGCTGCCCATGCTGCGGATGGTGCCGAAGGGGGCGAGCGTGCTCATGCGGCTGGTGAGTTTGCCGGAGCGCAGGTATTTGATTTCAACGCCTGCGATGGCTTCGCTGAGTTTTTTGTCGACGGTGCGCAGGGGCAGTGGTGTGCCGTTGAGGTATGCGCCTTTGCCGTGTTCGGCGTAGAAACATTCGCCGCTGACGGGGTTGTAGATGATGCCGAGTTCGGCACGGCCGTTTTTGACGAAGGCGACGGAAACGGCGAAATGGGGCAGTCCGTTGACGAAGTTGTTGGTGCCGTCTATGGGGTCGACGACCCACAGCCCGTCGGTATGCGCGTGCATTTTCCAAAGGGTGGTTTGTTCTTGCACGCTCATTTCTTCGCCGAGCATGGGGCTGTCGATCAACAAGGGCAGGGCGGCGGCGAAGGCGGTTTGGGCGGCAAGGTCGGCTTCGCTGAGCATGGAGCCGTCTTCTTTGCGGTGCGACGGGGTATTCAGGAAGCGCGGCATGACTTCGGTTTGCGCGATGTGCCGGACGACTTTTTGTAATCGGTGTAACACTTTTTGTCCTTGTTTTTGCGGTTGGGGTGCGAAATCGTATAATCGCGTTATTATATCCGTTTTCACTTGAAGAACCATGTCCAGATTTTATCTGCCTGATGCTTTATATGCGGGGCAAGTCGTTGAACTGCCTGATAATGTTGTGCGTCATTTGAATGTTTTGCGCGTGCGCTGCGGGGAAGAGGTCGTTTTGTTTAACGGCAACGGCAAGTCGTATCCTGCGCGTTTGGATGTTTTGGAGAAACGCCGTGCCTGTGCGGAAGTGTTGCGCGAGGAGGAGACGGACAACGAGTCGCCGCTGAAAATCACGCTGGTGCAGTCGGTATCGAGTGGCGAACGTATGGATTTTACTTTGCAGAAAAGCGTGGAACTGGGCGTAGTCGCGATTCAGCCGGTGATCAGCGAACGCTGCGTCGTGCGCCTGAGCGGCGAGCGGGCGGATAAACGGGTGGCGCGTTGGCAGGAAATTGTGGTGTCTGCCTGCGAACAAAGCGGCAGGAATATGGTGCCGGAGGTACGCCCGCTGCTGCCTTACCGCGAGGCTTTGAAACAGATGTCGTCTGAAACGACCAAGCTGTTGATGAGTTTGAACCGCGCCCAAAGTTTGCGTACCGTCAAGCCGTTTTCAGACGACCTGATTTTTATGGTCGGGCCGGAAGGCGGCTGGACGGACGAGGAGGAGCGGTTGGCGTTTGAGGCGGGATTCCAGTCGGTAACGCTGGGCAAGCGGGTGTTGCGGACGGAAACCGCTTCGCTGGCGGCGATTGCGGCGATGCAGACGCTTTGGGGGGATTTTGTGTAACCGAGGTCGTCTGAAAACGGGATGGGAAGCGTAAATCCCTAGATGGTTTGAAAAGTAAGTTTTATTGAAATCATGGGTTTATATAGTGGATTAACTTTAAACCAGTACGGCGTTGCCTCGCCTTGCCGTACTATCTGTACTGTCTGCGGCTTCGTCGCCTTGTCCTGATTTAGTTAAGCCACTATAGTTGTTTTTCAAGCCATTGCCTGCTTTACCTGTTTTACGCCTTCGCAGCGTTGGGCAATTCATCCGTTTTCGCTTACAATAGCCGATTATCCGAATCAACGCTCAAAGGCCTTCACATGCAATACGCCAAAATTTTAGGTACCGGCAGCTATCTTCCCGCCAACCGCGTCAGCAACGACGATTTGGCGAAAAAAGTCGATACGTCCGACGAGTGGATTACCACCCGTACCGGCATCAAGTTCCGCCATATTGCAGACGAAGGCGAAAAAACCAGCGACCTCGCCGCCGAAGCATCGCGCCGCGCTCTGGTTGCTGCCGGTGTCGCTGCCGATGAAATCGATTTGATTATCGTGGCAACCGCCACCCCCGATATGCAGTTCCCGTCCACCGCGACCATCGTCCAGCAAAAGCTCGGCATAGCAAACGGCTGCCCCGCATTTGACGTACAGGCGGTCTGCGCGGGCTTTATGTACGCCCTGTCCACTGCCAACGCCTACATTAAAAGCGGCATGGCGAAAAAGGCTTTGGTCATCGGCGCGGAAACGTTCAGCCGCATCGTCGATTGGAACGACCGCACGACCTGCGTTTTGTTCGGTGACGGCGCAGGCGCGGTCGTGTTGGGTGCATCCGACGAAGCGGGCATCATCCACAGCAAACTCAAAGCCGACGGCAACTACCTCGACCTGCTCAACGTGCCCAGTCAAATCGCCAACGGACAAGTTTGCGGCTCGCCCTACATTACGATGGATGGGCCGGGCGTGTTCAAATTCGCAGTCAAAATGCTCGCAAAAATCGCCGACGAAGTCATCAGCGAGGCAGGTTATACCCCCGATCAAATCGACTGGCTCGTGCCACACCAAGCCAACAAACGCATTATCGACTCCACCGCCAAACACTTGGGTCTGGACATGGAAAAAGTCATCCTGACCGTACAGGAACACGGCAACACATCCGCCGCTTCCATCCCGCTCGCGCTCGATGTCGGCATTCAAAACGGTCAAATCAAGCGCGGACAAAACCTGCTGCTTGAAGGCATAGGCGGCGGCTTCGCATGGGGCGCGGTGTTGGTTAAATATTGATTTTTTGTCCGTTTAAAACTTAAAAGGTCGTCTGAAACTGCGTTGGTGCGGTTTCAGACGACCTTTTTGATAGGAAAGCCGGGATTCGTATGTTGAGGGCCGGATTAGTTGTTTATAGTGGATCAACTTTAAATCAGGACAAGGCGACGAAGCCGCACAGTACAGACAGTACAGCAAGGCAAGGCAAGGCAATGCCGTACTGGTTTAAAGTTAAGCCACTATAAAGTGTAGAAGATTCAGGGCGGTAGTTGAAAAGTATGCTAGGCAGAGGGGGAAGGGCGCTGTCTCTGTTGAGCATTGAAAAGAGGTCGTCTGAAAATGTGTCGTTGCTTCAAACCGACACCGTTTCAGACGACCTTTTATTTATTATGGTTAAAATCCACATGGATTATGATAAATTGGTATAATTTCAAAATTGATTATCCAATACATTTTTTCCTTAATATAAAAATAAAATGAACCATAATAAACATTACGGGACAATCGCCCATTGGTTCGGGGAAATGAGCCGCGGCTCCATTATTTGCGACGAATCTTCGCAACGCATCTTTGCCAACCGCCAATCCCTCCACCCCGATTATCAAGAACCTGAAACCGGACACCGTGTCAGCTTTCAAATAGAAACGGAAAACAACCGCGCCGTCGCAAGGGATGTCGAGCGCGTCAATCCGGGTTATAAAAACAATGACAGCGCGGTCATTACGCTGACCGACTGGGATTGGTCGAAGAATGGTGGTTATGGAATGGACGTTTCAAATGAAGGGCAGCCGGTGTTTGTGCTGGGACAGTTTCTTGCCGACCAAACCCGTACGCCTAGGGCGGGCGACCGCCTTGAAGGCACGCTCCGCCGCCATCCCAACGGACAATGGCTGCTGGTCAATGCCGTTATCCGCAGTACGCCTGAGTCCGAACCCGAGCCTGAATCGATACACGCTGCGCCCGCCCAAAAAGCGCAAGGTCAAACCGTACACTTTTTCCGTCCGGAGCACGGTCCTAAAGTTGAAGTCAAAATCGAGCAGCCGTTGGTTGCCGAAACCCGCTATCCCGCTCCAAAATCCGCCCAAAAGAATCTGTTGCCGCCCAATCAGGTCATGAGCGGTACGATTACCACATGGGACGATGCCAAAGGCTACGGCTTCATCCGTTTCGGCGACGAATCCCAAAATATTTTCTTCCATATCAGCGCGTACCATTACAATACCTGCCGTCCGCAAACAGGGCAGCGCGTCAGTTTCTACTGCAACCGCCCGATAGAAGGCAACCGCCAACAAGCCGTCAAGGTTGTCCGGCTTGGCGACGAAGCATTCCTGTTTGACGAATTGCCACCCGACTACAACAGGCTCAATATCGATATGCAGGCACTCCTGATCAACAGCGTCATTGCCGTCGTTTTCCTGACCGTTGTCGCCGTACTTTCCAATAAACTGTTTTTCATTTACGTCCTTATCAGTATCGCCGCCTTCATCCTCTATCAACAGGACAAGCAGACGGCGATGGAGTCCGCGCGCAAAATCAGACGTAAAAACGAATACCAAAACCGTATCCCAGAAAACAAACTGCACGCATTCAGCCTGCTGGGCGGCTGGCCCGGCGCATTGGTTGCGCGCGCCGCGTTCCGACATAAAACCAAGAAAGTTCCTTTTGTTCAGATTTTCTGGCTGACAGTGGCAATAAATGTTGCCATTACCTATGCCCTGCTGATACATTACGCCGATAATCCTCTGACGAATTTTCTGAAAAACTAAACTGAAACAAAGGAATATCATGTCTTTTGCATTTTTCTTCCCCGGTCAGGGTTCGCAAAGCCTCAATATGATGGACGGCTTCGCAGGACAATCGGTCGTAAAAAACACCTTCGACGAAGCTTCTGCCGTCTTGGGTCAAGATTTGTGGGCGATGATTAACGGTACGGATGCCGAACTCATCGGACAGACCGTGAATACGCAGCCCATCATGCTGGCTGCCGGCGTTGCCGTTTACCGTGCCTATCTTGAAGCGGGCGGCAAAACGCCTGCCGTCGTTGCCGGCCACAGCCTCGGCGAATACACAGCACTTGTTGCCGCCGGCGCATTGGATTTTGCGGATGCAGTCAAACTCGTCCGCCTGCGCGCCGAACTGATGCAGTCTGCCGTACCGCAAGGCGTAGGTGCGATGGCGGCGATCCTCGGCTTGGAAGATGAGCAGGTTAAAGCCATTTGTGCAGAAGCCGCGCAAGGCGAAGTGGTCGAAGCCGTCAACTTCAATTCGCCCGGACAAGTCGTGATCGCGGGTAATGCCGCCGCCGTTGAGCGTGCCATGAACGCCGCCAAAGAAGCGGGAGCCAAACGCGCGCTGCCGCTGCCTGTATCCGTTCCTTCGCATTGCAGCCTGATGAAGCCTGCTGCGGAAAAACTTGCCGAAGCGCTCAAAACCGTCGAAATCAAACAACCGCAAATCCGAGTCATCCATAATGCCGATGTTGCCGCTTACGACGATGCAGAGAAAATCAAAGACGCACTCGTCCGCCAACTTTACAGTCCTGTACGCTGGACGGAAACCGTCAACGCACTCGTTGCAGAAGGCACTGCCGAATCCGCCGAATGCGGACCGGGCAAAGTGTTGGCAGGTTTGGCAAAACGCATCAACAAAGAAGCCGTGTGCAGCGCTTTGACCAATTCCGAACAAGTCGCTGCCTTTATCGAAGCGCATTAAACTTGCCGCCTTGTCTGTTTCAGACGACCTTTCTTAATGAAAGGTCGTTTTTTAATGTCTGTCGGTTGTGTTCGGATAGGGAGGTGCAGACAGCAGGAGGGCGTTTCTTATTCCAATCCACTATCAATTTATTTTGAACATTTAAGATCGTCGTCTGAAAAAACTTTACAGAAATAAAAATCGTTATTCATTTAAAAACAGCAATTTCGTCGCATCGGTAACTTCGTTGCGATATAATCATAGGCTTTACCAATCCGACAGATTGATAAAATATTCAATCTGCATTAATCCGGAACACCGAGCCAATGATAGAAAAACTGACCTTCGGCCTGTTTACCCAAGAAGATTCGCGCAGCTTCATGCGCTTGATGGCTTACATCCGTCCTTATAAAGTCCGCATCATTTTTGCGTTAATTGCTATCTTTGGCGTTGCCGCCACCGAAAGCTACCTCGCCGCCTTCATTGCACCCTTGGTCAACCAAGGCTTCGCCCCGCCTTCCGCGCCGCCCGAACTCAATACAGCAGGCGGCATCGTCGCCACACTGCAAAATTGGAAAGACCAATTTACTTACCTGATTTGGGGGACGCCCAATAAAGTCTGGGTCGTGCCGGTATTTTTTATCTTTTTGGTCATCATTCGAGGCATCAGCCGCTATGTCAGCACATATCTGCTGACTTGGGTTTCCGTCATGGCAATCAGCCATCTGCGCCGCGATATGTTTGCCAAGATGCTGCAACTCTCTTCCAAATTCCATCAGGAAACCCCGTCCGGTACGGTGTTGATGAATATGGTGCAAATGGCGGAATCATCCATCAGCAACGCCAGTAATGTCTTTATCGTCCTGACCCGCGACACCATGATTGTCATTGGTTTGGTCTGCGTCCTGCTGTATTTGAACTGGCAGCTCAGCCTGATTGTCGCCCTGATGTTCCCGTTGCTGTCTTTACTGTCCCGCTATTACCGCAACCGTCTGAAAGATATCATTGCCAGTGCGCAGCAAAGTATCGGCACGCTGAACAACGTCGTTAACGAAGTCCACCAAGGACACCGCGTGGTCAAACTCTTCGGCGGTCAGAAGAAAGCGTCCGAACGCTTTGCCGAAGTCAATGACACCATTGTCCGTCTCGGTAAAAAAATCACACAAGCCAGCGCGGCGCGTTCTCCGTTCAGCGAACTGATTGCGTCGTTTGCTTTGGCTGTCGTCATCTTTATCGCCCTTTGGCAGAGTCAGCAAGGCTATACCACCATCGGCGAATTTATGGCGTTTATCGTTGCCATGTTGCAAATGCTCGGTCCGATCAAAAACTTGGCGAACATCAGCATCCCCATGCAGACCATGTTTATCGCTTCGGATGCGGTTTGTCAGTTCCTTGATACCGAGCCTGAACAAGACAAGGGTACCAAACATCTGAAAAATGTTTCAGGTCGTCTGAAATTCGAAAACGTCGATGTCCGCTACCACGAAGACGGTAAAAAAGCCTTGGACGGCTTCAATCTTGACATCCGCCAAGGTGAACGCGTTGCTTTGGTCGGTCGCTCAGGCAGCGGCAAATCCACCGTCGTCAACCTGCTTCCGCGTTTTGTCGAACCAAGTTCCGGCGCGGTTTATTTGGATGATGTCAACATCGAAGACATCAAACTCAACAACCTGCGCTCCCAATTCGCCCTTGTTTCCCAAGATGTTTTCCTGTTTGACGACACCCTTTTGGAAAACGTCCGTTACAGCCGTCCCGATGCCACTGAAGAAGAAGTATTGGCAGCCCTCAAAGCCGCGAATTTGAAAGACTTGGTTGAAAGTTCGCCATACGGCTTGAACCAACCGATAGGCGCAAACGGCAATCAGCTCTCTGGCGGTCAGCGTCAACGCGTCGCCATTGCACGCGCCATTTTGAAAGATGCCCCCATCCTGCTTTTGGACGAAGCCACCAGCGCGCTGGACAATGAATCCGAACGCCTCGTCCAACAAGCCCTCGAACGCCTGATGGAAAACCGCACCAGCATCATCGTCGCCCACCGCCTGACCACCGTCGAACAAGCCGACCGCATTATTGTTATGGATGAAGGCCATATTGTCGAACAAGGCACACACAGTGAGTTGATGGCTCAAAACGGCTATTACTCCATGTTGCGCAATATGCCGAAACAGGCAGCAGGTTGATTTTCAGACGACCTGTCGGTCAGTTGAAGGACGATTTGTCTAAAAGGTCGTCTGAAAACACCAAGCTGCAAGACAAGGAAGGCTGCCGAACAGACAGAAAGGAACTATCCGCATGAATCATCAAGCCCAGTCCCCCACCGTCTCCGTGATGATCCCTTACTACAACTGTAAGGAGTACATTGTAGAAACCGTCCGGTCCGTCCTTAACCAAAGTTATCAGAATTTTGAAATCATCATTGTTGATGACGGCTCCGCCCCGGAACACGCCGATTATTTGAGGGAGTTTCTGGCGGACAAGCCTGCAATACGTTACGCCGTACAAAACAATCAAGGCGTTGCCGCCGCCCGAAACCATGCGGCGCGGCTGGCGGGGGGCAAATACTTCCTGTTTCTCGATTCAGACGACCTCATCCTGCCGGATTACATCGAAAAATGCGTCACGGTTTTGGAAAACAATCCCGACTGCAAGCTGGTGTATCCGTTGGCGGAATATTTCGATGCGCAAGAAGGCTTATGGAATCTGCCGGATTATGACGGTTTGGAAAGCCTGTTGACGGGCAACCGTTTTCCTTCATCTGTTTCCATGCACCGCGCCGAAGATTTTGCCGCCTTGGGTGGATTTGATGAAAACCTGACGACACACGAAGACTGGGATTTCTGGATACGCCTCTTAAGCAACGGCGGAACCGTTATCCGTATTCCGGAAGTGTTGTTCCGCTACCGCAAACGCCGTGACGGATCATCACTGATTAACCGCTTGGAACAAAATCCTGATTTAAACCGCGAAGACTGGCAAAAAGTCTATGAGAAAAACCGCGCGCTGTTTATGCAATATCATTTGGGATATTCCGACTGTATTCAAAAAATATCCTTACTAGAACAACAAATCCAATCTTTATCCGAGCTAAACCTTCAATTGCGAGAAGACAATACCAATATGCAAAATCAAAACCAAGAATTGCAGCATGTAATGGCAAAACTGCTGCAACAAACCGAACTGTCTGCCAGGCAGACCGAGTCTCTGCAACAGCAAATCGACATGTTGATGCAGTTGATGGTGCGCAGCCAGGCAGCAGAAGAGCAATCGAAAGAACAAGAAAAACAAATCGAACTGCTGAAAAAACAAATCGATACCTTGCAGCAGGAAAAACAGTCGCTCGAACACACCATCCATACCTTGAATGAAAACAGGCAATCGTTCGAGCAAACCATACACGGACTCAATGAAAACCGTGCTTTATTGGAGCAGCACATCCGTCAGGAAAGCCAACGATTGGCAAAATACAAAGGGTTGTGGACGGTTAAGGTATTCAAGCCGTTCGTTAAAACCGAACAGGCCATCAGCTCTGCCAACCGCTACCGCAAAGGCTTCCGTCTTTTGGTGCGTGAGAAGGGCAGTATCGGCAAGGCATATCAGTTTTTACGCCGCCATTACAAGCAAACCCATTCGATTAAAAGCGTGAAACAGCTTTTAAAAACAGTCGGTTCTTCGCCTGTTATTGCACAGGAAGTTCTCGGTGTTCAGGCAGACCCGATTCCGCAAACGTTTATCCAGCGGCTGACCAAACACGCTGCCGACACGCTTGCGCCTAAAGTTGCCATCATTGCCGAACTCAGTATTCCGCAATGCAAAAAATACCGCGTCATCCAAAAGCAGGAAATGCTTGAAGAGCTGGGTATTCCTTGTTCCGTGACTTCATGGACGGACAGCAACGAAGCCAAGAAACAGATTTCTTTGGCAAGTTTGGTGATTTTCTACCGCGTTCCCGGTTTTGACAGCGTAATGGATTTAATTGCGGAATGCCGTCGTCTGAACATCAAAACATTATGGGATGTTGATGATTTGATTTTTGACGAAGATGTCCTGAAAACCAGCAGCACCATCAACTCGCTTGAACCGGCAGAAAAAGAAGGCGTGATCAACGGCGCGAAACTTTACCGGCAAGCCATGTTGGCGTGCGACGAAGGTATCGCTTCGACTTCCGGGCTGGCAAAAGCCATGAAGGAAGCAGGTTTGGAAACCGTTTATGTGGTTGAAAACGCGTTGGATGATGAAACGCTGGCAGTGGCGCACAGCATCGAGGGTCGTCTGAAAAAACAAGAAGACGGTCTGATTCGGATTATTTACGGTTCGGGCACCAAAACGCACAACATCGACTTTTTGGAAGCCGCTCCCGCGCTTGCCAACATATTGAAAGAAAATCCGAATGTCAGGTTCAGAATCATCGGCTATTTGGAGCTGCCCGAATATTTCGATGAAGTACAAAGCCAAATCGAGCGCATCCCGTTTTGCAACTATACGGAATACCTGACTTATTTGTCCGAATGCGACATCAGCATCGCGCCTTTGGAAAACTTCGTTTTCAACGATGCCAAAAGCAATATCAAATACCTTGAAGCATCAATTACCAAAGTGGCGTCCGTATGTTCGCCAAGGGCGGCTTTCGCCGATGTGATTGTTAACGGCGAAAACGGCTTTCTGGCAGACAGCGAACAGCAATGGCATGAAGCGTTCGACACCCTGATTCAAAATCCCGAGTTGCGCGACAGTATGGCGCAGGCTGCATACCGTACGGTCATGGAAACATACAGCCCGCAAGCCATCGGCAGCACGCAGCTTGCACCCGCCGTCCGTTTTGAATCTGCCGCAAAAGGGAAAACCAAAGTCTTATCGTTTAATGTTTACTATCATCCGCAATCGTTTGGCGGGGCGACCATCGTTGCCGAGCAACTGAACAAACTGCTTGCCGATGAAGAAGCCTACGAAATATATGCGGTAACGACTTTGCCGATGAAGAGCTGGCTGCCGCCGTACAGCGTCATTCGTTACGAATACGGCAAAGTAACCGTTTTCGGCGTTGCCGTTCCTTCAGAAGATGCAGCCGCCCACGAAAACCCGCGTTTTGATGCAGCTGTCAAAGACATCATCGAACTCGTACAGCCTGACATCGCCCATATCCACTGCATTCAAAGCATGGGCGTCGGTATGGTCGATATTTGTCGGGAAGCCGGTGTCAAAACCCTTGTTACCCTGCATGACGCATGGTGGATTTGTCCGAACCAGTTCATGCTTGACGAAAATGAAGTCTTCCGCGAGCAATGGAATACCGAAGACGAACGGAGCAAAACCATAGCCCGCGCCCTGTCGAAAATCGATATGTTGCTTGCGCCCAGCAAATATTTTGCCAAGCTGCATGAAAGAACTTTGGGCAGGAACGTCCTCGTCAACAAAAACGGTGTTACCCGCCCCTTGGGTCAAATATCCAAACGGAAAAAAGACGTTATCCGCTTCGGCTATGTCGGCGGAAAAACCAAAATCAAAGGCGTTCATCTGATTTTAGAAGCCTTCAGGAAACACCGTTTCCCCAATACCGAACTGGTTGTCGTGGACAATATGCTCAATGTCGGCGCACGTTCGTTTTTTGACAGCGATTTCGACGGCGTGGAACGCTTCCACATCGAACCTGCTTACAGCCAAGACACCATCGACTATTTCTTCTCGGAAATCGATGTTTTGCTGTTCCCGACCCAATGGAAAGAAAGTTTCGGCTTGACGGTTAGGGAAGCGGTGTTGCGTGATGTTTGGGTAATCGCCACGGATGCAGGCGGCGTGTCCGAAGACATTATCGACGGCGAAAACGGCACGGTCATTCCGTTTGACAGCGGCGTGGAAGAGTTGAGCCGCGCCATTGCCAAAGTCTGCGAACGCTATCAAGCGATGGACGACGGCGCAGTCATTGAATTGCCGAAAAACCATATTCGGACTTTTGCGGAACAAAAAGACGAATTGGCAGGCCTATATCAAGAAATACTGTCGAACCAAGCAGATTGATGTTTTCAGACGACCCTTTCGATGGCAGAAAAGGGTCGTCTGAAAATGACAGCGAATGAATTTAAATCTGTACAGCGTTGTGCCGCCAAGCCAATATCCAATGAGTTGAAGTAGCTAAGATTAACTGTACCCCACCCGAATCATGAACAAAACCATCATCCTTGCCGTACCCTATATGTACGAACTCGACAAGTGCATCGAAAAAAATCTGCGTTTTTTGGGGTTCGACGTCGTCAACCTTTGTTACGACGACAGGGATTCTTTTTATCCCAATATGGCGAGCAGGGTGAAAAACTTATATTACAAATATGTTGCCAAAGACGGCGACTACAAAAAGGTTTTGAAATATAGCCGTTATCGGGATGACATTGCACGCAAGCTGGGTTCGTTAAACGGCAAAAAAGCGGATTACGCCTTGTGTATCCGTGCCAACATTTATCCCAAAGAAATCATTGCTGCTATTCGTGCGCACAGTGAAATATGCGTCAATTACCAATGGGACGGCATCGGAAGATTCCCCGATATCTTGGAATATTTGGATTATTTTGACCAATGCTGGGTTTTCGACCCGCAAGATATTAAGCAATATCCGGAGTGCGGGTTCAAAGCCACGACCAATTTCTACTTCGATTTTCCTGTCCCAGAATTGCCGTCAAACGGCGGCCTCTACTTCCTCGGCGGCTACGAATTGAGGAGGGAAGGGCAGACTAAGCATTTCATCAGCGAAGCGGAACGCCTCGGGCTGCCTTTGGATTTCCATATTTATTGCAAAGACGACCGCGCCGAAAAAGCCTTCGGCACAAAAGGCATCACTTATCTCGACCGCAGCAGCATCCTTAGTTTTGAAAACAATTTAAGCAAGGTACAAAGCTGCGGGGCAGTGGTCGATTTTGCCCAGTTTGACCATTACGGTTTGTCGTTCCGCATTTTCGATGCCCTGCGGTTCGATAAAAAACTGATTACGACCAACCAAAGCATACGGGATACCGACCTTTATCATCCCGAAAATGTGTTTTTATGGGATGGCGGCAGCTTGGACGAATTGCCTGATTTCTTGGCGCGCCCGTATCAGCCGGTCAGTCCGGATATCAAAGAAAAATATTCGTTTACCCAATGGCTCAACCGTATGCTCGGTATCGGCAATTAATGAAGGCGAACCTGTGTCGCAGCCGTTTTAAGAATTTCATCATTGCCTGATTGTATAGTGGTTTAAAGTTAATCCACTATATTTTCAGACGACCCTTCCTCTTTACCGTACGACGATTATGAAAAAGAAAACCGTTATCCTGGCTATGCCGGAGCTGTTTAAAATCCACGAGCTCATTATTGAGAATCTGGAAAAATGTGGCTTCGACGTACTGTCCCTGACTTACGAAGAAAAAGAATTCAAATATAAAAGCATCTTCCAACGTATGCAGAAAATCTGGTATCGCAACGTCCTCGGACGAATGGATTTCAAGAAACGGGTGATGTTCCGTTTGGTGGAAGAGCGGCTGGAAGCGTTGTTGGAACAATATCCCGAGCAGGCGGATTATTGTTTCATGATTTGGCTGGGCGCGTATCCGAAAGAGTTTATTTCCAAGCTGCGCAACCACGCCAAACTGATGGTCTATTACAACTGGGAAGCGCTGACTTTCTTGAAAGAAGATTTTGAAAATATCGAATTTTTCGACAAATTTTATTTCTTCGATCCGTTTGATCAAAACAAGCTGCCCGAATACGACCATGTGTTGCATCCGACCACAAGTTTCTATTTCGACAGCTTCACGCCGTCTGAAAAAACCGAAAACAAAATCCTCTTTATCGGATCGTACGCAGAAGACCGCAACAGCGACATCCGCGCATTCTGTGACGCCGCACGCGCCATCGGTTTGGATATCGACTTCCGACTGGCGAGCAAGAAAATCGCCGAAGAGCAAGCCGCACTGGGCATCCCCGAAGTACAGTTCTTCTCGTTTGCCAACGCGTTGTCTTACCGCCAGAATTTAGAAGAAGCCGCCAAATCTTCCGTATTGGTCGACTTCCTCAACCGCAAGCATTACGGCTTGTCTTTGCGGATTTTTGAGGCCATCGGTTTGGATAAAAAACTGATTACCACCAATCCGACCATCGTGCATTACGATTTTTACCATCCCGACAATATGTTCTACTGGGACGGCAGCAATCTCGACGAACTCAAAGACTTCCTGACACGACCGTTCGTCCCCATCGCGCCGGAATTGAAACGCAAATACAGCTTCAGCAACTGGATAAACTGCGCATTCGATATCGAGCCGAATATACCGATCGGGCTGCCGCATATCGACAGGGATGCCATTCAACAGATATAGCGGAGAAGCAGATTTGCGGGATAGGCGGTACAAATAAAAGGGAAAATATTCACTGAGTGCTTCGGCACTTTCAAAGTCTATTCACAATAAACGATGTTTTGCGGACGCCGACTGTTCAAACACAGGCGGTTTGTCCGTTAAAAGACATCTTTCACATCGAGAATGTACGGTTTGCCGTACCTTCTCCCGCTTGCCGTTTCCCGAATCTGAAACCTATCCTGTTTTCAAAGGTCAGTTTGAACAGGGCAACAAGATATTTATTCATCTGTATAACAATAATAAGTTGATGATTTTAAAATCAATAGGAGGACACACACCATGTCTCGGAAACCTATTATCTTATTAGGCATGTACCAAGTTAACGACATTTATAAATTGCTTATCCAAAATTTAGAAAAACAAGGATTTCAAGTTGTCGATATCAGCTACAACCATATCGCGCCCCCTTTCAAGTATTCGTCTTTAAAAATGAGGCTGGGGGCATTCTGGTGCAAAAAAGTCCTGAAACAGAAGAAGAAAAAAGAAATTTTGAGGAAAAAAGCCCGGCTTCGGCATTTCACGAAAATTTATCAAGAAATGATGGAGAAAATAAAAACATACGAGTATTTCGATTACGCATTGTTTTTAAACGGACAAATCTATCCGAAGTATCTGCTGGAACAGGTCAAGCGAAAAACCGAAAAGCTGATGGTGGCCTACCAATGGGACGGGTTGGACAGATTTCCCAAAATATGGGAGAGCATCGATATTTTCGACAAAGTGTATGCCTTCGACCCTGAAGACAACCGGAAATATCGCGATAAAGTCATTCCCGCTGCCAATTTTTATTTTGAAGTAGACCAACCAACCGATACCGGCAACCGCTACGATTTTTATTTCCTGGGATCGCATGTTCCCGATCTCGGCAGGGATAAAGCCATTTCGACTTTTTCCGAATATGCCGAAAAGAAAGGCTGGAAAATCGATTTCACGATATTCCATGTCAACGACGGCAGTTTGAACGAACATTCCGATGTTTATCCCGACAGTATCAAAGCGACGGCAGAGCCGCTCACGTTCGAGGACAACATCAAACGCGAAATGCAAAGCCGCGTCTTGCTGGATTTTAAAGCAGCGGTGCATACGGGTTTATCGTTTCGGACAATCGAGTCGGTCGGCTATCGGAAAAAGCTCATTACCACCAATGCCGAAGTTGCCAAATACGATTTTTATCATCCCGACAATATCTATATTTGGGACGGTAAAACCTTTGACGGTATGGAAACGTTTCTCGACAAACCTTATCGCGAGCTGCCGCCCGAAATCTACCAAAAATACAGCTTCGACAACTGGTTGAGATACATATTGGATCTGCCTCCGTATCAAGAAATCACGTTACCCGAGTAAGCCTCTTTGAGGTCGTCTGAAAGCCTTTGATGTTTTCAGACGACCTCAAAAATTAGATTCATCACACTATTTATGCTATAAGGTCGTCTGAAATTAACAGACTCCATTCCCAAAACAAGGAAGTAAACATGAGCACACAAGATTTAAGCGGCAAAGTCGCATTGGTAACAGGCGCATCGCGCGGTATTGGCGCGGCGATTGCCGACACACTGGCGGCGGCAGGTGCCAAAGTCATCGGTACGGCAACCAGCGAAAGCGGCGCGGCAGCGATTAGCGAGCGTCTGGCGCAATGGGGCGGCGAAGGCCGTGCATTGAATTCCGCCGAACCCGAAACCATCGAAAACCTGATTGCCGACATCGAAAAAGAGTTCGGCAAGTTGGACATTCTGGTCAACAACGCCGGCATCACCCGCGACAACCTCCTGATGCGCATGAAAGAAGAAGAGTGGGACGACATCATGCAGGTCAACCTCAAATCCGTGTTCCGCGCCTCCAAAGCCGTCTTGCGCGGCATGATGAAGCAGCGCGCCGGCCGCATCATCAACATCACATCCGTCGTCGGCGTGATGGGCAATGCCGGTCAGACCAACTATGCCGCGGCAAAAGCAGGCTTGATCGGTTTCTCCAAATCCATGGCGCGCGAAGTCGGCAGCCGCGGCATTACCGTCAACTGCGTCGCCCCAGGCTTTATCGACACCGATATGACCCGCGCCCTGCCTGAAGAAACCCGCAAAACCTTCGAAGCTCAAACTTCGCTGGGCAAATTCGGCGAAGCGCAGGACATTGCCGATGCGGTATTGTTCCTCGCTTCCGACCAAGCGAAATACATCACCGGTCAAACGCTGCACGTCAACGGCGGCATGCTGATGCCTTGATTCGGCTTGGGAAATATAGTGGATTAACTTTAAACCAGTACGG
>NZ_KV800921.1:235543-273328 GCF_001810355.1 Neisseria sp. HMSC074B07
CTTGTCCTGATTTAAATTTAATCCACTATAAAGAAGGTCGTCTGAAAACCTTGAAACTCGGTTTTCAGACGACCTTTTTGTTTTGCCGCTTGGATGAAAAGGCTGGAATAAGCAGTTTAACCTTTGTTGAGGATTTGTTTGTTTTCGCCTTCGCGCCGCAGTTCTTTGGGGAGGACGAAGACGATGCTTTCTTCCGCACCTTCGCCTTCGCGTATGGTTTCGTGTCCCCATTGCTGTATGGTTTGCAGGACTTCTCTGACCAAAACTTCGGGGGCGGACGCGCCTGCGGTTACGCCGACTTTGTGTTTGCCTTCGAACCATTCGCGTTGCAGGTAGCCGGCGTTGTCGACCATATAGGCATCGACGCCGCGTTGGGCGGCGACTTCGCGCAGGCGGTTGCTGTTGGAAGAATTGGGCGAGCCGACGACGATGACGATGTCGCATTCTTCCGCCAATTCTTTGACGGCGGTTTGACGGTTGGTCGTGGCGTAGCAGATGTCTTCTTTATGCGGGTTGCGGATGTTGGGGAAACGGGCGTTCAGTGCAGCGATGATGTCTTTGGTTTCATCGACGGAAAGGGTAGTTTGGCTGACGTAGGCGAGTTTGTCGGGGTTTTTGACTTGCAGCCCGGCGACGTCTTCAACGGTTTCGACCAGCAGCATTCTGCCGGGCGGAAGCTGTCCCATGGTGCCTTCGACTTCGACGTGGCCTTTGTGTCCAATCATGATGATTTCGCAGTCTTGCGCGTCGAGGCGGGCGACTTCTTTGTGGACTTTGGTCACGAGCGGGCAGGTGGCATCGAATACGCGGAACCCGCGTTCGGCGGCTTCCTGTTGTACGGCTTTGGATACGCCGTGTGCCGAGTAAATCAGAATGGCGTCTTTGGGTACGTCGGCGAGGTCTTCGATGAATACCGCGCCTTTTTCGCGCAGGTTGTCCACGACGAATTTGTTGTGGACGACTTCGTGGCGGACGTAAACCGGTGCGCCGAATTCTTCCAGCGCGCGCTCGACGATGCTGATGGCGCGGTCAACGCCGGCGCAGAAGCCGCGCGGGTTGGCAAGGATGATGGTTTTTTGGGTCATGTGTATGGTCCGGATTTCAGACGACCTTATGGGTTGTCGGTTGTTGGTTCGTCGGTCGGTTTGGGTTGTTTTTTGTGGAACAGTCCGTCTAAAACCAATAAAACGGCACCGACGCAGATAAAGCTGTCGGCAACATTAAACGCGGGATAACTCCAATTTTTTCCGTAAAACAGTAAGAAATCAACGACATGACCGTGAATCAAACGGTCGATGGCATTGCCGAGCGCGCCGCCGATAATCATGGCTGCGCCGATTTTGCCCGAAAGGCGGAACTCGTCGCGCAGGATGGCGCGGGCGAGATAGGCGCTGATGACGAGTGCTAGCCCTAAGAAAAAGAATTTCTGCCAGCCGCCTTGGTCGGCAAGGAAACTGAACGCCGCGCCGGGGTTGTAGGCGAGGGTCAGGTCGAAGAAAGAGGGGATGATATTGAGGCGCTCGCCTTCTTGGAAGTGAGCAAGGATTTCCCATTTGGTCAGTTGGTCAAGCGCGATGCCGACCAGCGCAATCAGCAGGTAGGCGGTTTTTTTGGAAAGGGAGGAAGACATTTGGTTGAAGCTGCCTGAATAAAAACAAAGCGGCTATTTTACCCGAAAGCGCAAAAGCCGTGTTTCAAAAGGTCGTCTGAAAACCTTTTATTACAGGGCAAGATGCAGGGTTTTGCAGGGTTATCGCAAAACCGCGTAAACGCTGCGCGAAAAAACACCGTCATACGTAAAACAAGGTTTATTTGCTTGATAGGGTGTTGCCTTGCCGATAACATGGCGGCGTTTTTATATGCCTTCCCCGAAAGGATACAGTATGGCTAAAACAAAATCTTTATTGGCAACCGGCATTTTGGCGCTTTTCTCCGCCACCGCTTTCGCCGCTCCGCTTCCTGCCGAAATTTACCTTCCCGCAGGCGCGCATACGGTTAAAGCCGACCGTCAGGGCAACGGCGAATTCGAATACGAAGCCGAGCTGCCCGCACGCGGCAACCCGATTCCGTCTTTGGCGAAAAAAGTCATCGCCCACGCGCGCAGCAAAGGTTTTCATGTGGTCGAATCTGAAATCAAACACGACGATGCCGATTTGAAATTCAAACGCGGCAGACAAGAATTGGACGTGTCCATCGAAAACAAAGGACACGGCCGCATCGAATACAAAGCTGATTTAGACTTGGACAAGCGCTAAATCGATAAATACCGGAAAGGTCGTCTGAAAAGAGGTTTCAGACGACCTTTTTGTTTGGTTGGACAAACAGAACCAAACGGTAGAGCAGGGCATTTACTGTGGTTTAGGTCAAAGCCGAATCATGCCGTATCGGTTTATTTGCCACCGCAATATTTTGTTTTACTGTAAAACACGGTAAAATCCGCGCTCAAAACAATATAAAGCAAAACCATGCCCGAAAGCACCAAAATGCCCGATATGGTTTCGCCTCAAATAAAAAACGCAGATTCATGCACCATTGCAACCCAAACGTCTTACGAAAACATGAAAACACTCTTACTCCTCTCCCTGCTCGCCGTGTCCGCAGCGGAAGCCGCCGACGTGCCACCCGAGCCTCAAAACCAGCCTGCCCCCGAGTTGCAGGTCAAAACGGCAGAACCTGCCCCTGTCGAAGAAGCAGCGGCCAAACCTGCCGCCGAAACGTCGTCTGAAAAAGTCGTCAACGTCGATGCCAAAACCCTGCTCGACAATCCCCAATTGCTTTCCCGCGCCATGTATTCCGCCGTTGTGTCGCGCAACATCGCGGGCATCAAAGTCGTCCTGCCGATTTACGAACAATGGCAGGGACACGATAAAAACATGGCGCTCTACGCGCACGGATTGGTTGCCCAAGACGAAGGCAAAATGAAAGAAGCCATCGGGTATTACCGTCAATTTATCGCTGAAAACCCCGATGCCCCCGTCGTCCGCTGGCAGCTTGCCACTGCTTTGTTTGAAGACAAGCAAAACGAAGCCGCCGCCGACCAGTTCGACAAACTCAAAACAGAAGCCAACCTGCCCGAGCCGCTCGTCAAAGGCATCGAATCCTACCGTAAAGCATTGCGCGAGCGCGATTCGTGGAAATTCAACGCCGGTTTGAGCGTTACCCGCGAACAAAACATCAACCAAGCCCCCAGCCGCCGCACATACGGCAACTGGACCTTCCCTGAGCCTATCGACGCCACCGCCATCAACTACCAACTCGGCGCAGAGAAAAAATGGTCGCTGCCCAAAGGCTGGTACGTTACGGCAGGCGCGGACAATTACGGCAAAATTTATCCCGAACAAACCAAGTATAACGACGTAACCACCCGCTTCTCAGTAGGCGCAGGCTATGCCGACCAGCGCAACGACATCGGCTTGACCCCGTTCCACGAACGCCGCTTCTACGGCAACGACCCGTACACCTACTCCAGCGGTGCGCGCCTGCACATCAACCGCTGGTGGCAGCCTAAGCTGCAAACCTTGAGCGCCGTTGAAATGGGTCGTCTGAAAAACACCCGCCGCGCCCGTTCCGACAGCAACAACCGCCTGCTGAGCAATTCCGTCGTCTATTACCGAAACGCCCGCCAATACTGGGTCGGCGGTTTTGACATCTATCAGGAACGCAATAAAGAAGACAAATCGGACAGCTTCGACCGTTACAGCCTCCGTACCGCATGGGGGCAGGAATGGGGCAAAGGGCTGTCCACCATGTTGCGGCTGAGTGCGGCGCAACGCCGTTATCAAACGCCCAGCCTTTTGAGCGGTCAGGAAAACCGCCGCGATAAAGAAGCGGATATTTCGCTCGCCGTGTGGCACCGCGCTTTCCACTTCAAAGGCATCACCCCGCGCCTGACCGTCGCCCACCACAAAACATGGAGCAACGACAAATATTACGAATACGGCAAAACCAGAATGTTTGTCGAATTCAGCAAAACGTTCTGACAGTTTGCTTTGAACGATAAAAAAGGTCGTCTGAAAACCTAGAAACAAGGTTTTCAGACGACCTTTCGTTTAGCCCGACAGGAAATGCGGATTACAGGCTGTAATACATTTCAAATTCCAGCGGATGCGGTGCCATGCGGATGCGGCGGACATCTTCTTCTTTGAAGGCGATGTAGCTGTCGATCCAGTCTTTACTGAACACGCCGCCGCGCAGCAGGAATTCGTGGTCGGCTTTGAGGGCGGCGAGGGCTTCTTCTAAAGACGCGCAGACGGTTGGGACGAGTGCGTCTTCTTCCGGCGGCAGGTCGTAGAGGTTTTTATCGGCAGGGTCGCCCGGGTGGATTTTGTTTTGAATGCCGTCCAAACCCGCCATCAGCAGGGCGGCGAACGCCAAGTATGGGTTGGCGGTCGGGTCGGGGAAACGCGCTTCGATGCGGCGTGCCTTGCTGCTGTTCACGGACGGGATGCGGATGGACGCGGAACGGTTTTTGGCAGAGTAGGCGAGCTTGGTCGGCGCTTCGAAGTGCGGTACGAGGCGTTTGTAAGAGTTGGTGGACGGATTGGTAATCGCGTTCAGGGCTTTGGCGTGTTTGATGATGCCGCCGATGTAGTAGAGCGCGGTGTCGCTCAAGCCGGCATAGCCGTCGCCTGCGAACAGGTTTTGACCGTCTTTCCAGATGGATTGGTGGACGTGCATGCCGCTGCCGTTGTCGCCCATGATGGGTTTAGGCATGAAGGTGGCGGTTTTGCCGAAGTTGTGGGCGACGTTTTGGATGACGTATTTCATGTCTTGGGTTTGGTCGGCGCGTTTGACCAGGGTGGCGAAGCGAGTGCCGATTTCCATTTGGCTGCCGGTGCCGACTTCGGCGTGGTGGACTTCGACTTCGATGCCGAGTTCTTCCAAAATGTTCACCATGGCGGAGCGCAGGTCTTGTCCGGCGTCAATCGGCGCGACGGGGGCGTAGCCGCCTTTGACGGTAGGGCGGTGGCCGGTGTTTTGACCGTCCATGTGCAGGCCGCTTGCCCATGCGCCGCTTTCGGACGTGATTTCGTAACGGGTTTTGTGCATATCGGTTTCAAACTCTACGCCGTCGAAGACGAAGAATTCGGGTTCGGGGCCGAAGTATGCCGTGTCGCCGATGCCGGAGGATTTGAGGTAGGCTTCGGCGCGGCGGGCGATGGAGCGCGGGTCGCGGTCGTAGCCTTGACCGTCGGCGGGGTCGATGACGTCGCAGGTGAGGACGACGGTGGTGTCGTCGAAGAAGGGGTCGATGAAGGCAGTCGCAGGGTCGGGGCGCAACTGCATGTCGGATGCCTGAATGCCTTTCCAGCCGCCGATGGACGAACCGTCAAACGCCTGACCGTTTTCAAACCACTCTTCGGGGTCGTCGAGGACGATGCGGGCGGGGACGGTGAAGTGGTGCTGCTTGCCTTTGGTATCGGTAAAGCGCAAATCTACGAAGCGGGCTTCGCTTTCTTCAATCAGTTTTACTGCGTCTTTAATAGACATTTTCGGCTCCTAAATGGGAAGTAACGGATACGCAATCTCGCGGAAAATCTGCTGCATTTTATCACGCCGAAGGTCGTCTGAAACCGCAAATCCGTTAAATTTCTGACTTGCGGAATATAGTTTCAGACGACCTGATTGTCAACAATCCGATGCGTATTTGGATTTATTGGAAAACAGCGGTGTGAGGCGGCAAAGGCGGTTATAATGGGCGGTCTTTGCATTTGTCCTGCCGGATAGGATTTTTATGAACACTGCTCCCCGTTATGCCGTTTTCGGCAACCCCGTCGCACACAGCAAATCGCCGCAAATCCATCGGCAGTTTGCCTTGCAGGAAGGCGTTGAAATCGAATATGAACGCATTTGCGCCGACATCGGCGGTTTCGCGCAGGCGGTCGAAGCGTTTTTTGCCGACGGCGGGCGCGGGGCGAATGTTACCGTACCGTTCAAGCAGGAAGCGTTTGCCTTGTCGGACGAACATTCCGAACGCGCGTTGGCGGCGGGTGCGGTCAATACGCTGATTTTGCTGGAAAACGGTAAAATACGCGGCGACAATACCGACGGGCTCGGACTGACGGACGATATTTCAAAGAGGCTGGGCGTGGAAATGTCGGGCAAAACCGTCTTGCTGCTCGGCGCGGGCGGTGCAGTGCGCGGCGTCATTCCCGTCTTGAAAGAATACCGCCCTGCGTGCATCGTTATCGCCAACCGGACCCACGCCAAAGCGGCGGAAATGGCGGCGCATTTCGATATTGAAGCCATACCTTTGGATGAACTGGAAGGCGGCTTCGACATCATCATCAACGGCACATCCGGCGGCTTAAGCGGACAGCTTCCCGCCGTATCGCCCAAAGTCTTTGAACATTGCACCTTGGCTTACGATATGGTTTACGGCGAAGCGGCAGAGCCGTTTTTAGCGTTTGCCCGCCAATCAGGTGCAAAACAAACCGCCGACGGATTGGGCATGCTGGTCGGGCAGGCGGCAGCTTCCTACCGGCTTTGGCGCGGTTTCGCACCCAATGTCCTGCCCGTCGTCCAATATATGAGAGAGTTATAAAATGTTCCGCATCATCAAATGGCTGATTGCCCTGCCTTTGGGCGCATTTATCTTTTTCAACGCTTACGTGTACGGCAACATCATCACTTACCGCGCCGTCGCGCCGAATAAAACCGCCTTCATGGCGATGCGGATGCGGCAGTTTCAAAGCGAAGGCAAAGATGTCGCGCTCGATTACCGCTGGGTACCTTACGACCGCATTTCGGTCAACCTGAAAAAAGCACTGATTGCCTCCGAAGATGCCAAATTCGCCGAACACGGCGGTTTCGACTGGGGCGGCATCCAATACGCCATCAAGCGCAATAAACAAAGCGGCGAAGTCAAAGCAGGCGGCTCGACCATCAGCCAACAGCTTGCCAAAAACCTGTTTTTGAACGAAAGCCGCAGCTATATCCGCAAAGGCGAAGAAGCCGCGATTACCGCGATGATGGAAGCCGTTACCGACAAAGACCGCATTTTCGAGCTGTATCTGAACGCCATCGAATGGCACTACGGCGTATTCGGTGCAGAAGCCGCGTCCCAGTATTTCTACAAAAGACCCGCCGCCAACCTGACCAAACAGCAGGCCGCCAAACTTGCCGCCCGCGTCCCCGCGCCGCTGTTTTACGCCGACAATCCAAAAAGCAAACGCCTGCGCAACAAGACCAATATCATCCTGCGCCGCATGGGGTCGGCGGAGCTGCCTGAAAGCGATATGGATTGAGGTCGTCTGAAAACCATGTGATGGGTTTTCAGACAACCTGTCGGGAGGTTTGAATCAGGAGCGATGGTAGGTCGACTTATATACAAAACAAAGGAATGGAAATGAAACCAATAAAACCCTTATTCTTGTCTTTATTGCTTCTGACTGCCTGCGGAACGAATACGCCACCTGCCGCGAAATCCGAAGTCTCCCTGCAAAAGCAGGAAGAGCAGCTTTTCGGGGCATGGGACTGCGAATTGAAAGCGCAACGCGATATCCATTCGTTTGCGCCGAAATTTATTGAGTTTCAGCAAAAGGACAAACTGCCGGCGCATTTATGGGCAGGCTATATCGAGATTGAGTGGAAAGAAGAAAACCTGAACGACGCAGTTCCCTTACGTTATCGGGAATGGTACAACGGCTTCTGGCGCATTAAAGACGACAGGCATATCGTCATGACTTTTGAAAGCGCAGGCTCGGAACGTTTGTTTGACGTCAAAGACTTAAAAACCGCCAAAGGCCGCGAAACCGACCGTTCTTATATGAAATTCAGTGAACAAATGGCCGCCAAGAAAAGTTTTAAATCCACCGATTACCAAATTCTCGATATCAATCAAACTTCCATGAGCATCACCGACGGCGAATCTTTAATCGCCTGCCGCAAGATAGAGAAGGTTGAAAGCGAATAAGCAGGTATCCGATTTTGAGGTCGTCTGAAAACCATGTGACGGGTTTTCAGACGACCTTTGTGCAACTGTAACCTTGTTTGCCGTATCACATATATCGCCTATCTTCCCAGTTTCGATACGTTCTTCCGTCATTCCCGCGCAGGCGGGAATCCATTGTAAAACTTGAGAAATCTTGGTTTAAAAAAAGGTTTCTGAATTTCAAAAATGGATTCCCGCCTGCGCGGGAATGACGACAAGCGGTAAGTTGCGTGTCGAAAATAAAGTATATTGGATTAAATTTAAATTAGGACAAGGCGACGAAGCCGCAGACAGTACAGATAGTACAGCAAGGCAAGGCAACGTCGTACGGGTTTAAAGTTAATCCACTATAATTTAGCTAAAGTCCATAATGGCGTTGGCAACGCCTTATCATTGCAATTTTAATCCGCTCCAGAAAACGCCCGTTTCGTCATCTTTACCCCGCCTGTGCGGGAATGACGAAACGGGCGTTTTTGAATGGATTTCTTTCTGCGCCGCTGTCTTCGGCAAAATTTACGCCACGAAATCCAAACCTATGTCCAACGAGCGGCTGCTGTGGGTCAGATAGCCGAGGGCAATGCCGTCTACGCCGGTTTGCGCTACGCGCTTCAGGCGGTCGAAGCCGATGCCGCCCGATGCTTCGCAATAGACGGTGTGGGGGTGGGCGGTTTGCGTGTGGCAGCGGTTTGCCGCTTCTTTCAGGGTGTCGTCGTCCATGTTGTCCAGCAAAATCCGTTCCACGCCAGCCGCGATGGCTTCGTCCAGTTGTGCCAGCGTGTCCACTTCGATTTCCACGTAGGTCAACGGTCCGACTGCCTGCTTCGCCTGCCGCACGGCTTGGGCGATGCTGCCGCAATAGGCGAGGTGGTTGTCTTTGATGAGCACGGCGTCGTCCAAACCCATGCGGTGGTTCACGCCGCCGCCTGCTCTGACGGCGTATTTTTGCAGGACGCGCAGCAGGGGGATGGTTTTGCGGCTGCACACGATGTCTGTACCGTATTCGGCGACTTCGGCGACGGCACGCGCGGTAGCGGTGGCGATGCCGCTTAAGTGCGTGAGGTAGTTGAGCGCGGTGCGTTCGGCGGCGAGCAGGGCGCGGGCGTTGCCTTCGACGGCAGCAAGCGTCTGACCTGCGCGGACGGCTTGTCCGTCGTGAATTTCGGCTTGGAAGCGGACGGACGGATCCATCGTCTGAAAGGCGAGGCGCGCCAAGTCCATGCCGGCGATGACGCCGTTTTCGCGGCTGACGAGGAAGAGTTTGGCGGTTTTGTCGGGTGCGATGACGGCGGCGGACGTAATGTCGCCGCGCCTGCCCAAATCTTCGCTCAGGGCTTGTTCGACCATGGGGCGCAACAGGGTGTCGGGCAGGGGGAAGAGGGTGTTTTCAGACGACATGGGGTTTCCTTTGTTGAAAAATATTGGTGTTGCGGCGAGGGCAAAACTTCGTTTGAGGTCGTCTGAAAACGGGCTAACGGCTGCCCAGCGGCAGCCCGATGTCCGAAATCAGCCTGTCGGGCAGGACGTCGTCGCGGAAGCGGTAAAGCTGCGCGGGGCGGCCTTTGCTGCCCGATACGCCGGTATCCGACGGCTCGATGAGGTTTTGCTGCTGAATCTGGCGGCGGAAGTTTTGTTTGTGCAGCAATCTGCCGCTGATGGCTTCGACGCTGTTTTGCAGTTGCAGCAGAGTGAATTCGGGCGGCATCAGTTCGAAAATCACGGGGCGGTATTTGATTTTGGCGCGCAGGCGGGACAGGGCGGTCGCCAGTACGCGGCGGTGGTCGTGGCGCATGGGCTGCCCCGTGAGCGCGAAGTCGAAGTTTGCCTGCGGCTCGGCGGCTTCCGCTATCAGGCCGCTTTCATACAGCATTTCATAGCGTTGCAAAACGTATTCTTCCGACCAGTTTTCCGGCTCGACCCCCCAGCACAAATGAATGCGCTTGAGCCGCTTTTGGCGCACTTCCTCCGTGTCCGCCGAGTTTGCCCAAATGCGCAGGCGGCTGACGACGGCGTCGCGCTGCCCGCCGTCGGTGCGCAAGTCTTCCCACGGGAAATAGCCGTAGCAGTCCTGCCATTTCGCGTCGGGATGCAGGATGCTGTCGGCTGCCTCGCGCACCAGCCCCAGATAGCTGACGTACAAGACGGGCATGCCGTGTTCGTTGCGGCGGTGGGTATCGACAAAGGTGTAAAGCTGTTCCACATAGCCCATAGGCTGCGAAGTCTGCTTGGCGACCCACAGCTTCACGCCCGCCTGCAAGGAATTGCGCAGGGGGGAGAGCGGGCCGTTGGGCAGGAGCGTGCCTTGGGCGACGGTCAACACCCGCAGGCCGCCGTCGGTAACGGCAATCAATACGGGAACCAGCTCGACGATGCTTTGCGGCGGGGCTTCGGCTTCGGGGTAGGCGTCCATGCTCGGCTTTCTGCGGGTGGGAAAGGCTTTATTGTAAACCAAAGCGGTTTGTCGGAACGAAGCGGGTCGGTTTTGCGGTATCTCAAACCTGTTTTCAGACGACCTTGCATATTATACTCAAGTTGAGCATAATATAAAAACAGTTTGAAAAACAGACGGCAAACCTTCATGCCGCCTCAAAACCAGCTACAAGGAAACATCATGCAAACCGCCACCCGCCGCTCGTTCGACTACGATATGCCCCTCATCCAAACGCCGACTTCCGCCTGCCAAATCCGTCAGGCGTGGGCGAAGGTTGCCGACACGCCCGACCGCGAGACGGCAGGTCGTCTGAAAGACGAAATCAAGGCCTTGCTGAAGGAGAAAAACGCGGTCTTGGTGGCGCATTATTACGTCGATCCGCTGATTCAGGATTTGGCTTTGGAAACGGGCGGATGCGTGGGCGATTCGCTGGAGATGGCGCGCTTCGGTGCGGAACACGAAGCCGTTACATTGGTGGTGGCGGGTGTGCGATTCATGGGCGAGAGCGCGAAAATCCTCTGCCCTGAAAAAACGGTGCTGATGCCTGATTTGGAAGCGGAATGTTCTTTGGATTTGGGTTGTCCGGAAGAAGCGTTTTCGGCGTTTTGCGACCAAAACCCCGACCGTACGGTGGTAGTGTACGCCAACACTTCCGCCGCCGTGAAAGCGCGTGCCGATTGGGTGGTAACGTCTTCGGTGGCGTTGGAAATCGTGTCGTATCTGAAATCGCGCAGTGAGAAGTTGATTTGGGGGCCCGACCGTCACCTCGGCGACTACATCCGCCGCGAAACGGGCGCGGATATGCTGTTGTGGCAGGGTTCGTGCATCGTCCATAACGAATTCAAAGGGCAAGAACTGGCGGCGTTGAAGGTGGAACACCCCGACGCGGTGGTGCTGGTTCATCCCGAATCGCCGCAAAGCGTCATCGAACTGGGCGACGTGGTCGGCTCGACCAGCAAACTGCTGAAAGCCGCCGTATCGCGCCCTGAAAAGGAATTCATCGTGGCGACCGATTTAGGCATCCTGCACGAAATGCAAAAGCAGGCACCCGACAAACAATTTATCGCCGCACCGACGGCGGGCAACGGCGGAAGCTGCAAAAGCTGCGCGTTCTGCCCGTGGATGGCGATGAATTCGCTGGGCGGCATCAAATACGCCCTGACAAGCGGACACAACGAAATCCTGTTGGACAGAAAGCTGGGCGAAGCCGCCAAACTGCCTTTGCAGCGTATGCTCGACTTCGCGGCAGGACTCAAACGCGGGGATGTGTTCAACGGCATGGGCCCTGCCTGATTTGCCGTCAATATTGCCGTTTCAGACGACCTCACAAACAAGGACAACACCATGCAAACCGATTGCGACGTATTGATTGCCGGAAACGGGCTGGCGGCACTGACGCTCGCCCTGTCTCTGCCTGAATCGTTCCGCATCGTCATTTTGTGCAAGAACCGGCTGGACGACACCGCCAGCCGTCATGCGCAAGGCGGGATTGCGGCTGCGTGGTCAGGAGAGGACGACATTGAAAAACACGTTGCCGATACCTTAGAAGCGGGCGCGGGTTTGTGCGACGAAGCCGCCGTCCGCGCCATCCTGTCGCAGGGCAAACCGGCAATCGAATGGCTGCTGGCGCAGGGCGTGGCGTTCGACCGGAATCATAACGACCTGCACCTGACGCGCGAAGGAGGGCATACCTGCCGCCGAATCGCCCACGTCGCCGACTACACGGGCGAAGCCGTCATGCAGAGCCTGATTGCCCAAATACGCCGCCGCCCGAACATCCGCGTTTACGAGCAGCAGATGGCGTTGGACATCCAAACCGAATCAGGCGCGGCGTGCGGACTGACCGTCCTCGACTGCCGAACGCAAGAAACCTACCGCATCCGCGCCAGCCATACCGTACTCGCAGGCGGCGGCTTGGGACAGATTTACGCCGCCACCACCACGCCGCCCGAATGCACGGGCGACGCCATCGCCATGGCGATACGCGCAGGCTGCGCAGTCGAAAACCTCGAATTTATCCAATTCCACCCCACAGGCTTGGCAAGGTCGTCTGAAAACGGCCGCACCTTCCTGATTTCCGAAGCCGTGCGCGGCGAAGGCGGCATTCTGACCAACCAAGCGGGTGAACGGTTTATGCCGCATTACGACCGCCGCGCCGAACTCGCGCCGCGCGACATCGTTGCCCGCGCCATCGCCGCCGAAATCGCCAAACAAACGCAAGATTTTGTATCGCTCGACATCAGCCGCCAACCCGCAGAGTTCGTCCGTCAGCATTTTCCTTCCATCCATCGGCACTGCCTGTCCCAATGCGGTTTGGACATCACGCGCCAAGCCATCCCTGTTCGCCCCGTGCAACACTACACCTGCGGCGGTATCCAAACCGACCCCAGCGGCAGAACCTCCCTGCCGCAGCTCTACGCCTTAGGCGAAACCGCCTGCACAGGGCTGCACGGAGCCAACCGCCTCGCCAGCAACTCCCTGCTCGAATGCGTCGTTACCGCCAGGCTTGCCGCCCAAACCATCGCAGACGGGCAAGCGTTCCAAACCGCACCGCCCCAAAGGTCGTCTGAAAGCCCCACCGCCGAAGCAGGCATCTTTTCAGACGACCTCCAAAACACATTCAGCCGCCCCGTCCTGCAAGCCTTCAACCAACGCCATCTCGGCATCCTCCGCAACGATGCCTGCCTGCGCCGCGCCATCGCCCAACTGCGGCTTTGGAAGCAAAAACAAGCCGAGCCGCACACCGCGTCCGAATACGAAAACCGCAACCTGCTCGAATGCAGCCTCGCCGTCGCCCAAGCCGCATACGCAAGGCGGCAAAACATCGGCGCGCATTTCAATACCGACTTGACAGAGCGTGTCGAGTGGAAAAAACAGGCGGCAGGCTGAAGAGTAGGGCTGTGCGGGGGTTGGGGATATCCCTGTGAAAAATGAAGAAAGGTATCAGGCTGATTTTGGAGAATAGAATTAGATGCTAAATATACCGTTGTATGGTGTAATTTGGTTTTATAGTTTATAGGAATTAAAGTATGGATGAATCAAATTTTTTATCAAAAGAGGAAACTAGTATAAAAATAGATGAGATATTTTCTAAGCTATCTGACGAAGAAAAAAATTCTTTGTTTAGAATTCATAGCATTTTGAAGAATATTGCCACTAATGAAACAAATACTAAGTTAAGAAAATCTCTATTCCTGTTGTCAAATATCTGCTCACCAATGATTGACTTAGAGAGTAGAAATGATCCATTCCAACCTTTCATGACTTGGGGAAATAAACGCTCTTTTTTACCAATAGATTTGATTAATGAAGAAATTTTATATCTATCGAGTATTGTTGATGAAGATTTACCACCTATCTTAAAAGCAAGAATCGCTGATATTTTATGGACCTATTCAAAACCGAAAAATAAAAAACACTCAGAGATTGCCATTGAAAATTATATCTCAATGGATGTATTCGATGATTTCTTTGAACCTGATGTTCATGTTTTTTGGGAGAGGGCTGTAATGCTTGCTAAACAAACAAAAAATAGCTCCCTTATTGAAAAAATAAAATCAAAACTTTTAGAAGAAATAGAAAATCCTTCAACAAATTGGGATTTCTATCTGCTAACAATAATTGAAATCTTTGATAATACAGATTTAGATGAAGAACGAAACTATAAATTAGCAGAAAAGTTGTTAGAAAAACAAAAAGAATTTAATCACAAGCAACAATTTCATATTGTTGAAAAATATCTGGAGTTAGCTGCTAAGCTGTTCAAAAAATCGGGTAATGCGGAGGATAGCTATAAAAGTCTTGCATTGTTGTCGCAAGCTATAGAAAATCATGGAGACTATCGAAAAAATGAAAGCGCTATGGTTGCGAATAGTTTTTATAAACTAGCTTTTCAAAGATATAGAGAAATTCCAAAATCATATAGAAGTATTCTGCAAATAGATCAAAAACTAGATACTGTTCAAGAAAAAATTACGCAATCTGGACTTCTGATTACAGATGAATTGAAATTGATTTCTACTAAAGAGATGGATATTTCTGATTTACAAGAACACTGTGCCAACCACGTAAAAGGTAAACAAACTGCTTTTGAATCTCTTCTCTATTTTTCTGGTGTTTCATCTTGTAATTTTGAAAGTATATGGAAAAGTACTGAAAATAATATTAATAATTTTCCTACTTCTTCACTTTTTGGTGCAACTTCAGTTTCACCTGATGGAAGAAAAATTTCTTCTATTCCTCCTTTGGCTTTAGATGGTAGTAATAGGGATGAAGTAATTCTAAAAAAAGCTATTAAGAATTTTGGTATTCATATGCATTTAGCCGTAGAAGGTTGTATTCTGCCAGCTTTAAACCAAATTCAAAAAGAGCATTTATTTCCTAAAGAATTTCTGATTCAATTATGTAAACTGTCCGCCATCGTTCCTGAAAAAAGAGAAATTCTAGTTGCTAATGCTTTGTATCAAGGATTTGAATGGGATTTTAGAAGTGCTATCCATTTATTAGCTCCACAGGTTGAAAATATGGTTAGACAGCTTTTAAAACGAAATGGACTGGTTACAACACATACAGATCCAAATGGTATTGAAAATGAAATGGGATTATCTAGTTTGGTCAGTATCGTTGGTGCTAGAGAAATTTTAGGGGATGATCTTTGGTTTGAATTGCAAGCAGTATTTACTGATTCATTGAGTGCTAACTTGAGGAACGAAGTTGGGCATGGATTATTAGATGATGAGACCAGTAATTCATTATATAGTGTTTATGCTTGGTGGATGGTTTTGAGATTGGTTATTCATAATGTCATGCCTGAGAACTAACTATCTAATTTAACATCTTTTATTAATAAAGGATATTTAAAAAGGTCGTCTGAAACCATTATTTCAGACGACCTTCTTCCAAATCCAAACAAATCAATCCATTCCATCTGTTTCCCTTCTAAATATCATCCGTGCAAGCAACAATCGGTGCAATCGGTTAAAATGGGTCGTCTGAAATTTGTTTGACCGAATTGAGAAAACCATGTCCCAACAATACGTCTATTCTATGCTGCGCGTGAGCAAGGTTGTGCCGCCGCAGAAAACCATCATTAAAGATATTTCCCTTTCCTTCTTCCCCGGCGCGAAAATCGGCCTGCTCGGTTTGAACGGCGCGGGCAAGTCCACCGTGCTGCGGATTATGGCGGGTGTGGATAAGGAATTTGAGGGCGAAGCCGTGCCGATGGGCGGCATCAAAATCGGCTATCTGCCGCAAGAGCCGGAGCTTGATCCTGAGAAAACCGTGCGCGAGGAAGTGGAAAGCGGTTTGGGCGAAGTAGCCGCCGCGCAGAAACGTTTGGAAGAAGTGTATGCCGAGTACGCCAATCCCGATGCGGATTTTGACGCGCTGGCGGAAGAGCAGGGCCGCTTGGAAGCGATTATTGCGGCAGGTTCGTCCACGGGCGGCGGTGCGGAACACGAATTGGAAATCGCCGCCGATGCGCTGCGCCTGCCAGAATGGGATGCCAAAATCGGCAATTTGTCCGGCGGTGAAAAACGCCGCGTCGCCTTGTGCAAACTCTTGTTGAGCAAGCCGGATATGCTGCTGTTGGACGAGCCGACCAACCACTTGGATGCGGAATCGGTCGAATGGCTGGAGCAATTCCTCGTGCGCTTCCCCGGCACGGTGGTCGCGGTAACGCACGACCGCTACTTCTTGGACAACGCCGCCGAATGGATTTTGGAACTCGACCGCGGACACGGTATCCCGTGGAAAGGCAATTACTCGTCTTGGCTGGAGCAGAAAGAAAAACGCTTGGAAAACGAGGCGAAATCCGAAGCCGCGCGTGTGAAAGCGATGAAGCAGGAATTGGAATGGGTGCGCCAAAATGCCAAAGGCCGCCAAGCCAAATCCAAAGCGCGTCTGGCGCGTTTTGAAGAAATGAGCAACTACGAATACCAAAAACGCAATGAAACGCAGGAAATCTTCATTCCCGTTGCCGAACGTTTGGGTAATGAAGTAATTGAATTTGTGAACGTTTCCAAATCGTTTGGCGATAAAGTGCTGATTGACGATTTGAGCTTCAAAGTGCCTGCGGGCGCGATTGTCGGCATCATCGGCCCGAACGGCGCGGGTAAATCGACGCTGTTCAAAATGATTGCGGGCAAAGAGCAGCCTGATTCCGGCGAAGTGAAAATCGGCCAAACCGTGAAAATGAGCCTGATTGACCAAAGCCGTGAAGGTTTGCAAAACGACAAAACCGTGTTCGACAACATCGCCGAAGGCCGCGACATTTTGCAGGTCGGGCAGTTTGAAATCCCCGCCCGCCAATATTTGGGTCGTTTCAACTTTAAAGGTAGCGACCAAAGCAAAATCGCGGGGCAGCTTTCCGGCGGCGAACGCGGACGTTTGCACTTGGCAAAAACCTTGTTGAGCGGCGGCAATGTGTTGCTGCTGGACGAACCGTCCAACGACCTAGACGTGGAAACCCTGCGCGCGCTGGAAGACGCATTGCTGGAATTTGCCGGCAGCGTAATGGTGATTTCGCATGACCGCTGGTTCCTCGACCGCATCGCCACGCATATCTTGGCTTGCGAAGGCGATTCGAAATGGGTGTTCTTCGACGGCAACTATCAGGAATACGAAGCCGATAAGAAACGTCGACTCGGAGAAGAGGGCGCGAAACCGAAACGGATTAAATATAAGCCGGTAACGCGTTGATAGGAAAATAAGAAAACGTCGTCTGAAAACTTGAAAAAGGGTTTCAGACGACGTTTTTGTTAAGCAGGGATTGTTCGGACGTTGTTTGTCTAACGGGTTGATTCATAATATATAACGCCTGCTGAGGCAGAGAATAGGTCGTCTGAAAACGTGTGGTGCTTGTTTTCAGACGACCTTTTGTGTACGGTCCGTTATTTTTGTTTACGCAGTTGCGGGTGGTTTTTCAGATTGTCCAAGAGGATGTCAATCATGCGCGGTGCGGTTTGGGCAAGGTCGAAACTTTTGTCGGACGAGAGCCAACGCCAAATCAGACCGTCCAGCATCGATTTGATGAAGATGACCGCCATGTCGGTATCCAAATCTTCGGATAAGGCATGTTGTGCAATGGATTTGGTCAGAACTTCGGTAATTTTCTCGCGCCAAATCGATTGATGTTTATCCGCAATGTCGATGACGGCGGCGTTCTGCTCGGTGTGTTCGCATTTTAAAAACAGGATGCTGTGGAATTTATAGTGGATGTCGTTGGTTTGCAGGCGTGTGAAAAAGTGCATCAAGGTGCGGCGGAAAAGCGACCACTCTTGTTCATCGCTATCAGCCGCGTCCTGATGCATACAGTTTTCGATGTCATCGCAAATGCGCTGGAAGAGGGCGTCGAACAAGTCTTCTTTGTTTTTGAAATGCCAGTACAACGCGCCACGCGTCACGCCGGCGGCCTGGGCGATTTCGTTGAGCGAAGTGCGCGCGATGCCTTTTTGGTAGAAGGTTTCCAGCGCGGCGAGCATGAGATGTTCTTTGGTTTTAAGGGCTTCTGTTTTGGTTTTCCGCATGATACCTATTTCAATTGGGTGGAATATTGGGAATTATAAAAAATACTTTGTATCCATGCAAGCATGTATGTATAATGGCACTCGTAATTGAGATTGGCTCTCAAGTATAAAATAATTTTTCAGACGACCTGCTCCGGATATTGAGGCAGGTTATTGTTGTTTCGGAACCAAAAATCGGCTATGATGACAAAGTATAGGGTAAACCCTCATAACAATTATATAGATAGGAAAAGTAATGGCTTCTTATGCTTCTAAGGTGATGCGCATGGCGGCAATCGCTGCCGCTACTGCGTTGGCTCTTTCAGCGTGTAACAAAGGCACCGATGCGACGCAAGGTGCAAAAGATGGAAAAGGGCAGCAGGCAGCTGCACAAAAAGAAGCTCCGCCACCGGTGGTCGGTGTCGTTACCGTCCATCCTGAAACCGTCGCGCTGACGACCGAGCTGCCGGGTCGGTTGGAGTCGCTGCGTACCGCGGATGTCCGCGCCCAAGTCGGCGGTATCATCCAAAAACGCCTGTTTCAAGAGGGCAGCTATGTCCGCGCCGGACAGCCGCTTTACCAAATCGATAGTTCCACCTATGAAGCAAATCTGGAAAGCTCGCGCGCCCAGTTGGCAAGCGCGCAGGCAACCCTTGCCAAAGCCAATGCCGACTTGGCGCGTTACAAGCCGCTGGTTGCCGCCGATGCCATCAGTAAACAGGACTACGATGCGGCGGTAACGGCGAAACGTTCTGCCGAAGCAAGCGTCAAAGCGGCTCAGGCGGCGATTAAATCTGCCGGTATCAATCTGAACAGGGCGCGCATTACCGCGCCGATTTCAGGTTTCATCGGGCAGTCCAAAGTATCCGAAGGTACGCTGTTGAACGCGGGTGATACGACCGTTCTGGCAACCATCCGCCAAACCAATCCTATGTATGTGAACATCACTCAATCTGCGACCGAAGTAATGAAGCTGCGCCAACAGGTTGCCGAGGGCAAGCTGTCGGGCGTGGACGGTGCGATTGAAGTGGGCATCAAGTTCGACAACGGCGAAGTTTATCCTCATAAAGGCCGTTTGCTGTTCTCCGATCCGTCTGTTAACGAAACGACCGGACAAATCACGCTGCGCGCTTCAGTGCCGAACGACAAAAATATCCTGATGCCCGGTCTTTATGTGCGCGTCTTGATGGAACAAGTGGCTGCCGACAATGCCTTCGTCGTGCCGCAGCAGGCAGTAACGCGCGGTACGAAAGATACTGTAACGATTGTGAACGCCAAAGGCGAAATGGAGCCGCGCGAGGTAACAGTCACCCAGCAGCAGGGAACCAACTGGATTATCACTGCGGGTCTGAACGACGGCGACAAAGTCGTTGTGGACGGCACCAGTATCGCCGCCATGAGTGGCGCGAAAAAGGTAACGCCTAAAGAATGGACATCTCCTGAAAATGCGGCGGCATCTGCTGCCGGAGCTGCTCCGAAAGCTGCTTCCGAAGCGAAAAAAGACGTTCAGATGACCTTTGAAGCCAAACCGGCATCTGCGGCTAAATAAGGAAGGCATCCATGGCTAAGTTTTTTATTGACCGCCCCATTTTTGCATGGGTGATTGCGATTTTTATCATCGCAGCGGGTATTTTCGGCATTCAAAAACTGCCGATTTCCCAATATCCGTCCGTTGCTGCACCGACCATTACTTTGCGCGCTACTTATCCGGGCGCTTCTGCTCAGGTAATGGAAGACAGCGTACTGGCCGTTATCGAACGTAATATGTACGGTGTGGAAGGTTTGGACTATATGACGACTTCTGCCAATTCCAGCGGCAGCGGCAGCGTCAGTCTGACGTTTACACCTGAGACCGATGAAGATTTGGCGCAGGTGGACGTGCAGAACAAATTGTCGGAAGTGTTGTCCACATTGCCGTCTACCGTACAGCAATATGGTGTAACCGTATCTAAAGCGCGTTCCAACTTCTTGCAAGTGGTCATGCTTTCTTCTGAAAAGCAATCCATTGAGGAAATGAACGATTACGCCCAGCGCAATATCATTCCTGAACTGCAGCGTATCGACGGGGTAGGGCAGGTACAATTGTTTGGTGCGCAACGCGCCATGCGTATTTGGGTTGACCCGAAAAAACTGCAAAACTACAACCTGTCTTTTGCAACGGTAACCAATGCGCTTGCGACACAAAACATTCAAATCTCAGCAGGCTCCATCGGTTCTTTGCCGGCGGCTGCAGGTCAGACCATTTCGGCGACCGTTACAGCGCAAGGTCAGCTGAGCACTGCTGAAGAGTTCGGCAACATCATTTTGGTATCCAATACTGACGGCTCGAACGTCTATCTGAAAGACGTTGCCAAAGTCAGCTTGGGTATGCAGGACTATTCTACTTCTACACGCTTGAACGGCGTGAACACCACCGGTATGGCAGTGATGCTGTCTAACAGCGGTAACGCTTTGGCAACGGCGACTGCAGTAAAAGAAAAAATGGCGGTTTTGCAGAAGTATTTTCCAGACGGCATGAGCTGGAAAGTTCCTTACGATACTTCCAAATTTGTGGAAATTTCGATTGAGAAAGTGATCCATTCGCTTTTGGAAGCCATTGTTTTGGTATTCTTAGTGATGTATCTCTTCCTGCAAAACATCCGCTATACGCTGATTCCGACCATTGTTGTACCGATTTCCCTGTTGGGCGGTTTTGCCTTTATCTCATACATGGGTATGTCGATTAACGTATTGACCATGTTTGCGATGGTATTGGTGATCGGTATTGTGGTCGATGACGCGATTGTGGTCGTTGAAAACGTTGAGCGTATTATGGCGAGCGAAGGTCTGTCGCCTAAGGCTGCAACCAAAAAAGCGATGGGTCAGATTTCCGGTGCGGTAATCGGTATTACTGCCGTGTTGATGTCTGTATTTGTGCCGCTGGCGATGTTTAGCGGTGCAACCGGTAACATTTACAAACAGTTTGCCCTGACCATTGCGGCATCGATCGGCTTCTCCGCATTCCTTGCTTTGACGCTGACTCCGGCATTGTGTGCCACCATGCTCAAACCGATTCAGAAGGGTCATCACGAAGAGAAAAAAGGTTTCTTCGGTTGGTTTAACAAAAAATTTGACAACTGGACACACGGCTATGAAGGCTGGGTTGCCAAAGTCTTGCGCAAGACTTTGCGCATGATGGTTGTCTATATTGGTTTGACTGTTGTGGGCGTATTCCTGTTTATGCGTCTGCCGACTTCCTTCTTGCCGTCTGAAGACCAAGGTAACTTGATGTTGAGCGTACAATTGCCTGCCGGTGCAACCAAAGAGCGTACCGATGCAACTTTGGCTCAAATCACTCAACTGGCAAAATCTATACCTGAGATTGAGAACATTATTACCGTTTCCGGCTTCAGTTTTTCAGGCTCCGGTCAAAACATGGCTTTGGGCTTTGTCATTCTGAAAGATTGGAGCGAACGTACTGCTCCGGGCAGCGATGCGACTTCTATTTCCGGTAAGTTGACCGGTATGATGATGGCTACGCTGAAAGACGGTTTCGGTTTGGCGATTGTGCCTCCAGCCATTATGGAATTGGGTACAGGTTCCGGCTTGACGATTTACCTGCAAGACCGTAACAACAGCGGCCATGCTGCATTGTTGGCCAAGCGCAATGAGCTGATTGACAAAATGCGCAAAAGCGGTTTGTTTAACCCAAGTACCGTTCGTGCGAGCGGTTTGGAAGATGCGCCGCAGTTGAAAATCGACATCAATCGCTCTGCCGCAGCTGCACAAGGTATTTCGTTCTCTGACATCCGTACTGCTTTGGCTTCTTCTTTGGGTTCGTCTTATGTAAACGACTTCCCGAATCAAGGCCGTCTGCAACGCGTGATGGTACAAGCTGATGCGAGTGCCCGTATGCAGCCTGCCGATATTCTGAACTTGACCGTGCCGAATAAATCCGGTGTTGCCGTACCGCTTTCTACCATTGCTACTGTTTCTTGGGTAAACGGTATGGAACAAAGCGTCCGCTTCAATGGTTATCCTGCAATGGAGCTTTCCGGTTCGCCTGTTAATGGCGTATCTTCCGGTCAGGCCATGGCTGCGGTACAGCAAATGGTTGATGACATGGGCGGCGGTTACAGTCTGGAATGGGGCGGCCAGTCTCGTGAAGAGGCCAAAGGCGGCTCGCAAACCGTCGTGTTGTACGCATTGGCCGCTGCCGCTGTATTCTTGGTATTGGCTGCTTTGTACGAAAGCTGGTCTATCCCGTTGGCAGTTATCCTTGTGATTCCGTTGGGCTTGATTGGCGCGGCATTGGGCGTTACGGGGCGCAATATGTTTGAAGCGCTGCTGGGCAGTATTCCGGCATACGCCAACGATATCTACTTCCAAGTCGGTTTCGTTACGGTGATGGGTTTGAGTGCGAAAAACGCGATTTTGATTATCGAGTTCGCCAAAGACCTGCAAGCGCAGGGTAAGAGCGCGATTGAAGCCGCGCTTGCCGCTGCACACTTGCGTTTCCGTCCGATTATCATGACCTCGTTTGCCTTCATTTTAGGCGTGGTTCCGCTGTATGTTGCCAGCGGTGCCAGCTCTGCCAGCCAGCGTGCTATCGGTACGACTGTGTTCTGGGGCATGTTGATCGGTACGATTTTGTCCGTGTTCCTTGTGCCGCTCTTTTATGTCATCGTGCGCAAATTCTTCAAGGAAACTCCGCACGAACATGAAATGGCAGTGAAACACGCTGCCGAAGCAGACATGATTTCCCATGAAGATCAAAATACGGACAACAAGCACTAAGCAAAAAGGTCGTCTGAAAACCTGAAACACGGATTTCAGACGACCCCAAGGAATCCTTATGAACAAAAAGACATTCAAAACGGTATTGAGTACCGTCGCCGCAGCCGTCGCGCTGTCCGCCTGTACCATGATCCCGAAATACGAACAACCGCAGGTTGAAGTTGCCGAAACCTTCAAATACGACACCTTCGACGACGGCATCCGCGCCGCCGACTTGGGCTGGCAGGACTTCTTTGCCGACCCGCGCCTGCACCGCCTTATCGACATCGCGTTGGAACGCAATACCGACTTGCGCACCGCCGCATTGAACGCCGAAATCTACCGCAAACAATACATGATTGCCCGCAACGACCTGCTGCCGAGCATCAACGCCAGCGGTACCGGAACTCGGGTAGGCAGTTTGAGCGGCGGCGTTACCCGCAGCGAATACACTGTCGGTTTGGGCGCGGCAGCGTACGAGCTGGACCTTTTCGGACGCGTCCGCAGCAACAGCCAAGCCGCATTGCAAGGTTATTTCAGCGTAGCCGCAAACCGCGATGCCGCCCACCTTGCCCTGATTGCCGCCGTTGCCAAAGCCCATTTCAACGAACTCTACGCCCAAGAATCAATGGCATTGGCGCAGCGTGTGCTTAAAACCCGCGAAACCACTTACAAACTTTCCCAAATGCGCCACAAGGCAGGCGTGATTTCCGCCGTCGATTTGCGTCAACAGGAAGCTCTGATTGAATCCGCCAAAGCCGATTACGCGAACGCCGTCAAAAACCGCGAACAGGCCCGCAATGCCTTGGCAACCTTGATTAACCAACCCCTGCCGGAAGACCTGCCTGCCGCGCTGCCTTTGAGCAAACAGTTCAAAATCACCCGACTGCCTGCCGGCTTGAGTTCCGAAGTGCTGCTGAACCGTCCCGACATCCGCGCCGCCGAACACTCGCTCAAACAAGCCAATGCCAACATCGGCGCAGCGCGTGCCGCCTTCTTCCCCACCATCAGCCTGACCGGTTCGGTCGGTACCGCGTCTGGCGAGTTGAGCGGTCTGTTCAAAAGCGGTACAGGTATCTGGTCGTTCGCGCCTTCCATTACCCTGCCGATTTTCAACTGGGGCACCAACAAAGCGAATCTCGACGTAGCCACGCTGCGTAAAGAGGCTCAAATCGTCACCTACGAAGCCGCCGTTCAATCCGCATTCCAAGACGTTTCCAACGCCTTGGTCGCACGCGAGCAACTCGACAAGAGCTACGCCGCGCTAAACAAACAAAGCCGCGCCTACAACGACACCCTGCGTCTCATCAATCTGCGCTACAAACACGGCGTATCCAACGCCCTCGACCTGCTTGACGCAGAGCGCAGCAGCTATGGCGCAGAAACCGCGTTGCTTGCCAACCAGCTCACCCGCCTCGAAAACCTCGCCGACCTCTATAAAGCACTCGGCGGCGGTTTGAAACGCGAAACCGTTAGCCAGCCTGCTGCACAGCAGTAAGACTGTTTGAAATAAACGGCATCAAAACGTCGTCTGAAAACCGGACATCAGGTTTCAGACGACGTTTTATATCAGGGTTTGATTTTTGGATGTTTAACTAGGGGTCGTCTGAAATTGGAGATTTCCATTTCAGATGACCTTTTTGGTCACGGATGGAAGGGTGTCATCAGGGAGGGGGGCGGTATTCCGTCAGCATCTTCTTGCGATTTCTAGTTTGATGGGGGGCTGTGTCGTTCTCCATACAAACAAACACAAAACCCGCTGTTGAGATAGCGGGTTTTGTGTTTTTCGGTTTTGAGTATCTGATATAAATGGGAACGGTATTTCTCGTATATGCGCACTCCGAAGGTAATGAGACAAAAAGAAGAGGGGATAATCTGTCGTTTAATGGCTCGGAGCGGACGGCTTCCGAGTGGTTTTGATTATACGCTAATAAAAATAATTATCAATACAAAATTGATAAGAAATCGTAAATTTAATGTAATTTATTGAAAAATAATAAGATTTAATGGTTATTACTGACAGAGTTGGAAAGAAATAGAAGAGGATAAACCGGTATCGGTCTGAAGTATTGCGATAAGAAAGTGAAGCCTATCAGACAGATGGGGCATTAGGGCGGGGCTAGACCGTGCTGTTTTGATTAAACGTTGATTGACTTTGAATGATTCAAACTCAAAGGGTCGTCTGAAAATGGATTTCAGACGACCCTTTCGCTATGTGGCAAACACGCTTGGAGGATTTGTGCAGATAGGCCTTAAACTTTGGTTTCTTCGGCTTGCTGTGCTTCTTGAGCGGCTTGTTCCGCCTTAATCGCTTCCAAGGCGGCGAATTGTTCGGCGACACCTTGTTCGATTTTCGACAGGCTGGCGGATTTTGCTTCGTGGTAGGCTTCTTCTAAGGCGTAGCTGAAGCCGACATCGTCTGTGCCGCCGTGGCTTTTGATGACGATGCCGCGCAGGCCGAGCAGAATGGCGCCGTTGAATTTGCGCGGATCCAGTTTGCTTTTCAAGCCTTTCAGGGCGGGGAGGGCGGCGACGGCGGCCATTTTGTTGAACAGGTTGCGTTGGAATTCCTGACGGATGGCTCCGCTCATGAATTTGACCGCGCCTTCGATGGTTTTAAGCATGATGTTGCCGACAAAGCCGTCTGCGACAATCACGTCGGCTTCGCCATATAGGACGCCGTTGCTTTCGATGTTGCCGATGAAATTCAGTTTGCTGCTTTTGAGCAGTTTGAAGGTTTGTTTGACGGTATCCGTGCCTTTGATGTCTTCGGTGCCGACGTTAAGCAGGCCGACGCGCGGGCTGCCTTTTTGCGGGTAGAGGGCTTGGAAGAGTTCGTTGCCGATGATGGCGAACTGTACGAGCTGCTCGGGCGTGCAGTCGACGTTTGCACCCAAATCGAGGGCAAGGGTCAGGTGTTCGCTGTCGGAGGGCAGGAATTTGGCGATGGCGGGGCGGTCGATGCCCGGAATGGTTTTGAGGACGAAGCGGGCGGTTGCCATGAGCGCGCCGGTGTTGCCGGCGGAGACGGCGGCTTGCGCGTTGCCTTCTTTGACTTGGTTGATGGCAATGCGCATGGAGGAGTCTTTTTTGTTTTTCAGGGCAAGCTGCGGGGCTTCGTCCATGCCGACGACTTCGGAGGCGTGGAGTACGGTAATGCGCTCCATCGGCGCGTTGGCTGCGGAGAGGGCTTGGCGGACGGCAGATTCGTCGCCGACCATAATGAGGTGTACGTCTTGCTGCTGTTTCAAAAAGGCAAGGGCACCGGGGACGGTAACTGCGAGACCTGAGTCGCCGCCCATGGCATCTACGGCCAATGTAATCATGTTGTTCTCCGGTTTGTGCTGTGAAACGGAAGAGGGGCGGTGTCGGCTGCCTCTGTGGGTTTGTTCGGCTTCACAGTCGGTTTCAGACGACCTTTTTGCGATACGCAGCACGGGGTCGTCTGAAAAGGGGTGTATGTGTGGTCGGGGGCTTCGGATTGAAGGGTTGCGTTCCACATTCTAATGCGTTTTATGAAGATGCGCTGAAAAGAGGCAAAATCTCGTTTTATCGGTGTTTTACGGATTTCGCTTTTACCGTTTCGGGAGAAGGTGGGCTTCTCCGTTGCAGGCTTATTTTTTGCCTTCGGCAGCGAGGCGGTTGTGTTCGTCGATGTCGAGCGCGTCCCAAGGGTAGTTGATCCACCAGTCTTCTACGGTAAGGCCGCTGAAGTAGGGGATGCCTTCAGGGATTTTGCCGACTTTGGCTTTGATTTTTTCGTGCAGGACGGCAACGCCGATGGTGCCGAAATCTTCTTTTTGCAACTCGGTCAGGCAGAATTCCATGGTCACGCGGCTGTCGTCGACTTCATCGACGACGAGTACGTTTTTGCCTTTCAGTACGTCAGGCACGGGGTCGAGCCATTGGACTTTTTTGACTTCTTCCGTTACCTGTCCTTCGTTGTCGCTGTCGTAATAGGCGGTGGTTACGGCGTAAATCGGGATTTCCAGAAAGCAGCGCAGCATACGGGCGGGGATGAAGCCGCCGCCGCCGATGGCGATCATGGCATCGTATTTGACGCCGGAGTTTTGGATTTTTTCCGCCAACGCTTTGATCACGCGGTGGATGTCGTCGTAGGTGTACCAGATTTTCTGTTTCATGGCGATTCCCGATTCAATGGGGTGTATCAGTTTGAACTGCAGGGATTTTGTGCCGCATTTTGAAGCATGGGCAGGCATGGAGTCGGGCAGTTCGGATGTAATGTAAAAAAGCCAGCATTGCATGGCAATATTCTGGCTTTTTCAGTCAGTCGAATAAGATTATTCGCCTTTGGCTTTCACTACTTTACGGCCGCGGTACATACCGTTGGGGGAAATGTGGTGCGGGCGGTGTACTTCGCCGGTTACGCTGTCAACAGACAGAGAAGGCGCGGTCAAAGCGTCGTGAGAGCGGTGCATACCGCGTTTGGAAGGGGATTTTTTGTTTTGTTGAACGGCCATTTCAAGCTCCTAGATAAATAAAACTGTGTCCTGATTAACTGCTTTTCAAACCTGCTAAAACAGCAAAAGGGTTGGGTTTGTCCTGATTGACTTGTTCCAGCGCGGCATTGTCGCAGTTTTCGTGGCGCGGGGAGAAGGGGAGCGACATTAGGATTTGGTCTTCCACCAACCCGCGTACGTCGAGTTCTTTCTCAATCGGCATGCCTTCCAACTCTTCGTCGGCAAGCATTGCTTCATCCAAGTCCTCTTCGTTGGCGAACAAAACAATACGGCTGGTTTCGTCGAGCGTAAACGGCATGGGGCGGATACATCGTTGGCAAATCAGCGGCATATCGGCTTTGACGTTCAAATCGAGAAACAAACGCTGCAGTCGGTCGCGTCCGCCGCTCAGCGTAAACGACACTTTGGTCTGTTTGTCGGCCGGATAATCGTGCGAACGGACTCGTTCGTCCAATTCCTCAAGCAGGAAGCTGCCTTGCAGGGTCTGCTTTTCGGAGGCGAAAACTTCTGGGTCAATCAAATTAGGGTCTGACATAAACGGGGTATGATATAATTTCGACAGTCTAACGTCAATATTTTTAAGCAAAATATGAGTGCAAAACTGCCTTTGATATTGGGTTCGGGTTCGGTGTTCCGCCGCGCGCAGCTCGAACGTTTGGGCATTGATTTTCAAACTGCCGCGCCTGATTTCGACGAAACACCCGCTGCGGGTGAAAACGCGGCGGATACTGCCTTGCGTTTGGCGGAAGGGAAGGCGCGTTCGCTGGCGGCTCGATTTCCTGCCGCGTTGGTAATCGGCGCGGACCAAGTGGCGTGGTGCAATGACCGCCAGTTGGGCAAACCGATGAACGTCGCAAATGCACAACAAATGCTCAGGGATTTGAGCGGCAGAAAGATTGAATTTTACAGCGCAATCGTGCTTTTGAATACTGCTTCGGGATGCATTCAGCGTCATGTCGATAACACGTCGGTCGTGATGCGCACGCTGACAGACGGGCAGATTGAGCGTTATCTGGCGCGCGAACCGGACGCGGTTTACTGCGCGGGTGCGGCGAAGAGCGAGGGCTTGGGCGCGGCGTTGTTGGAACGCATAGACAGCAGCGACCCGAATGCGCTTATCGGTTTGCCCATCTTCAAACTGGTCGAGTTTTTAAAAAACGAAAGCGTAGAAATCATTTAGGTCGTCTGAAAACAGTTGTCTGACGGTTTCAGACGACCCTCCGTATAGGAAACACCATCATGTCCCCGATTCTTTACCTGATTCCCACCCCTTTGGGCGCGCCCGATACGCCTTGCCTGCTGCCGCAAGAACAGGCGCAGATTACCGGTTTGACCGATTTCGTCGTCGAAGCCGAGAAAACCGCCCGCGCCCATTTGAAACATTTGGGCATCACGACCCCCATCCGCGAGCTGAACCTGCAAACCCTCAACGAACACACCGACCTGAAAACCCTGCCCGAGCTTCTGAAACCTTTACAGGAAGGGCGCAGCATGGGCATCCTCAGCGAAGCGGGTTGTCCCGCGGTTGCCGATCCCGGCGCGAATTTGGTGGCATTGGCGCACCGACACGGCTATGAAGTCCGTCCGCTGGTCGGCCCGTCCAGCCTGTTGCTGGCATTGATGGCGTCAGGGGCGAACGGGCAGAATTTCGCGTTCAAAGGCTATCTGCCGTCCGAGAAAAGCGAGCGTATTGCCGCTTTGAAGAGCTTGGAACAGCGTTCGCGTCAGCAAAACGAAACCCAGCTTTTCATCGAAACGCCTTACCGCAACGACGCGCTGCTTGCCGACGCGCTGGAAACGCTGTATCCCGAAACCCGCCTCTGCACCGCAACCGACCTGACTTTGCCGACGCAGGAAATCATCAGCCAAACCGTTGCCGCTTGGCAGAAATCGAAAACGCTGCCGAATTTGAAAAAACGCCCGACGATATTTGTGTTGCACGCGTGTTAGGAAAATAGGGGTGGGCGGTTGGATGAATTAGAGCCTGCCATACTGAAAAGGTCGTCTGAAACCTTTTAGACAAGGTTTTCAGACGACCTTTGCTTTATAGTGGATTAAAATAAAAATGAGACAAGGCGACAACGCTCGCCGTGTATGGGTAGTATAGTGGATTAAATTTAAACCAGTATGGCGTTGCCTCGCCTTGCCGTACTATTTGTACTGTCTGCGGCTTCGTCGCCTTGTCCTGATTTAGTTAAGCCACTATACATAAGGGCGTTGGCAACGCCGTATCATTGCAATTTTAATCCACTATATTTCGGAGCGTTTAAAACCAATGCAACAATCCGATAGCCATCAGCACCGCCGTGATACACGCTAAGAGCGCGCAGATTTGTAGGGCTGTCGAGTTGGTTTTAGGATAGCCCATCAGGTTGGGCAATGGGTTGGACGGCAATATCATGCCGTAGACGAATTGAAGCAGTCCGCCCGCGACCATAGGTAATGTAAATACCGGCAATATCAGGCTGATGGCGGCAAGTACGAGGCTAATTCTGAACATCCATATCGCCGGATAATGCCCCTTTCCGGCATCATTGCAGCGCTTTTCCAGCCAAGTGCTTTGATAGTGCAGCAGGCCGTAAAGGGCGATGGCAAAGACATGCACTGCGCCGCCGACCTGCCGGTTGATGCCGCATTGACCCAAGCATGATTGGGTAATCCACAGCAATAGTGCGGACACTGCGCTTATGCCCAGCAAAATGGGCAGGTTTACTGCCGCAAAGCGCGTACGGCTGGCGCGGCGGTTGTCGAAGGGATCGGGCCTTTCGTCGTATAGGATGAAGCCGTCGGGTTCTTCGGAGTATGTGTTCATGATGTGGTGTGGTGAGTGATGATTTAATTGTAATGTGGTGCGGTTTTGCGTTTTCAGACGACGTCTTTGAATGGTTTATCAAACGTCGTCTGAAAATAAAGGTTCGGTTTTGTATTTTAATAGCGATGCAGTTTAAACAGCAGTTTTCCGTCGCTGTTTCAGACGACCCCTGCGCCTTCCCAATTCACGCGTACTGCCCTGCTGCCGAGCAGTTTTTCCAGTTCGTCGAATAACGTGGAGCTCGGCGTAACCATCCATTTCGGCGGCACTTGAAACCTGCCCGACGCTTTGCCGTTGCTGTACGACAGTTGCAGCGGGATGTGCGGCGTGTCGGGCAGGCGGTGGGCGGTGAGGATGGTAGCGAGGCGTTCGATGTCGTGACCGGGGGTGAGGGCGAGGCTGAGGCTGCGGGCGTAACGTTCGCGCGCCATTTGCAGGGTCATGACTTGGTTTGCCATGATGCGTAGCCCGTCGCCACCGCCGTAGTCGTCGCGGCTGACTTTGGATTCGATAATCAGTACTTGGTCGGATTTGAGGTAGTCGGCGCAGTTTTCCAGCGTCTGGCCGCTGACCATGATTTCAATCTGTCCGCTCAAATCTTCGAGGCTGACGAAGGCGATTTTGCCGCGCTTGCCCATCATGGTGCGCACGGCGGTAACGAATCCGGCGAGGCGCACGCTGTCTTGCGGTTTCAGACGGCCTAATTTGGTCGGGGCGATTTGGCGGACTTCTTGGGCATACGGGCCGAACGGGTGGCCGGACAGGTAAAAGCCGATGACGGTTTTTTCTTCGGCGAGTTTTTCCGATTCGCTCCACATGGGCGCGTCGATGAGCTGCACCGGTTCGATGGCATCTTCCATCATGTCGAAGAGCCCGCCCTGATTGGCGTTGGCGGCTTTTTGGTCGGCGTTGTTCATGGCGAGGTCGATGTTTGCCAAGAGCATGGCGCGGTTGGGTTCGATGCTGTCGAACGCGCCGCCGCGTATCAGGGCTTCGAGGGTGCGGCGGTTCATGTGTTCTTTGCCGACGCGCTCGCAGAAGTCCAACAGGCCGGTAAATTTGCCGCCGCTTTGCCGCGCGGCGATGATGGATTCGACGGCGGCTTCGCCCGTGCCTTTAATCGCGCCGAGTGCGTAGCGGATTTTCATGTTCGGATACGGCGTGAAGCGGTAGTCGGATTCGTTGATGTCGGGCGGCAGGAACTCGATGCCGTTGGCGCGGCAGTCGTCGTAGAAATGTTTGAGCTGGTCGGTGTTGTCCAATTCAGACGACATGGTCGCCGCCATAAATTCGGCGGGGTAATGGGCTTTGAGCCATGCGGTCTGGTAGGAAATCAGGGCGTAGGCGGCGGCGTGGGATTTGTTGAAACCGTAGCCGGCGAATTTTTCCATATAGTTGAAGATTTCGTCGGATTTTTCGCGCGAAATGCCTTGTTTTGCCGCGCCTTCGGCGAAGATTTCGCGGTGTTTCACCATCTCTTCGGGCTTTTTCTTACCCATGGCGCGGCGCAGCAAGTCCGCGCCGCCGAGCGAGTAGCCGCCGATAATCTGCGCCGCCTGCATCACTTGTTCCTGATACACCATAATCCCGTAGGTCGGCGCGAGGATGCCTTCGAGCAGCGGGTGGATGTATTGGAATTCCTGCCCCTTCATGCGCGCGACGAAGTCGGGGATGTTGTCCATCGGGCCGGGGCGGTAGAGCGATACGAAGGCGATGAGTTCTTCAAACTTGGTGGTGTGCGCCGTTTTCAGCATTTTTTTCATGCCGGTCGACTCGAACTGGAAGACGGCGGTGGTGTTCGCGTCGCGGAAGATTTTGTAGGCGGCTTGGTCGTCGAGCGGGATTTTGCCGACATCGACAATATCGCCGGTGGTGTTTTTGATGTTGTTCTGCGCCATTTCGATAATGGTCAGGTTGCGCAGGCCCAAAAAGTCGAACTTCACCAAACCCACGTCTTCCACGTCGCCCTTGTCGTACATGGATACGGGCGAAGCGGATTCGTCCGCCTGATACACGGGGCTGTAATCGGAAATCTTGCCCGGCGCAATCAACACGCCGCCCGCGTGCATACCCAGACCGCGCGTCAAATCTTCCAGCTTTTTCGCCAGCGTAATCAGTTCGTCCGCTTCTTCCGCTTCGATCAATTCCTGAATCTGCGGCTCCGCCTTCATTGCATCGTCCAAACCCAAAGGTTTGTTGGCTTCCAACGGAATCAGCTTCGACAGTTTGTCGCACAGGGTAAACGGCAGTTCCAGCACGCGCCCTACGTCGCGTATCACCGCTTTGGACGACATCGTGCCGAAGGTCACAATCTGGCTCACCGCCTGCGCACCGTATTTGTCGCGCACATATTCAATCACGCGGCCGCGGTTGCTTTGGCAAAAGTCCACGTCGAAGTCGGGCATGGAAACGCGTTCGGGGTTCAAGAAACGCTCGAACAGCAGCGCGTATTTGAGCGGATCAAGGTCGGTAATCTTCAATGAATACGCCACCAGCGAGCCTGCGCCCGAACCGCGTCCCGGCCCTACCGGACAGCCGTGCGTTTTCGCCCAGTTGATAAAGTCTTGTACGATAAGGAAATAGCCGGGGAATTTCATCTGGATGATGATGTTCAGCTCAAAATCCAGCCGCTCCTGATATTCCGGCATTTTCGCCGCCCGTTCTGCCTCGTCGGGATAAAGCTGAACCATGCGTTCCTGCAAACCCTCGTTGGACAGCTTTACCAAATAATCGTCCAGCGACAAGCCGTCGGGCGTCGGGAACAGGGGCAGGAAGTTTTTGCCCAGCGTGATATGGATATTGCAGCGTTTGGCGATTTCCACCGTGTTTTCCAAGGCTTCGGGCAAATCGGCGAAACGCTCCAGCATCGTTTCCGGCGGAATGAAAAACTGGCTCGGCGTAAAATCGCGCGGACGTTTCTTGTCCGTCAGCACCCAGCCGCCCGCGATGCACACCCGCGCCTCGTGCGCGTTGAAATCGTCGCGGCTCATAAACTGCGTCGGATGCGTCGCCACCACCGGCAAACCCAATTCCTCCGCCAGCTTCACGCTGCCCGAAACGCAAGCCTCCCATTCGGGACGTTCGGGCAGGCGTTGCAGCTCCAGATAAAACGCATCGGGGAACCACGCCGCATACTTCAACGCCGCCGCACGCGCCGCGTCTTCATTGCCGTTCAAGAGATTTACGCCCACTTCGCCGTAATGCGCGCCGCTCAAACAAATCAAGCCGCTGTTGTCGCCGTTTTCCAGCCATTCGGGATTGAGTTCCGCATGATGGACATTGCGGTCTTTGCCGACATAAGCCGCCGTCAAAAGCTCGCTCAGGCGCAGATAGCCCGCATCGTTGCGGATAATCAGCATGGCGCGGAACGGCTTGTCGGGCGCATTCGGATTGCCTATCCACACGTCCGCCGCCCCGACGGGCTTAATCCCCGCGCTGCGGCAGGCTTTATAGAATTTCACCAAACCGAATTCGTTCATCAAATCGCTGATGCCCAAAGCAGGCAAACCGTATTCCTGCGCTTTGGCAATCAGTTTTTTAATCCGCACCATACCGTCGGTAATTGAAAACTCGGTATGCAGGCGCAGCGGGATGTAGGTCGGCTCGGTCATGGCAAAATCGGCGTGAACAGTAAAAGGCGTATTGTAGCAGGGTTGGAAAAAGGTCGTCTGAAAAGGAGTGAAGCGGGCTTTCAGACGACCTCAACGGTAGAGGCAGATGGCGGAAGCAGCATGGTATCGGGTTGTTTGGCAATCGGGCGGGGCTGTGAAACGGTTTCACAAAAATGAAAAGACGACGGTATAAACTGCAAAGGCTGGCAAAGCGGCGGAATAGGAATGATGAATATTGATTTAAATCATACGTCATTGAGGGCTGGTGCGATAATATGAATATGTTATCAAACAACTTCAAACGAAAGGAAAACCATGAAAGCCGTCCGCTTGGTTCTTGCCGCATCTTTGGTTTCTACGCTTGCCGCCTGCGGCAGCTCCTCTTCCGCGCTGTCCGATGCGATAGGCAAAGGCTTTGATCCTAAGGCTAAGGGCGTGAAATACATTACCGTTTTCGAGAGCGTTCCCGAAAACGGCACGATGCAGCTGAGTGCCAACAATAAGGTGCAAACGCTTAAAAAAGGCGACAATTTGGACACCGCCTTTCTGAAGCGCGACAAGATTTCCTATTATGATTACGTCGGCAAAATCAACGTCAACGGACAGGTCATCGATTTGGAACGCGGCGATTTTATGGTTTACAAACAAGACAATTCGGCTGTCGCTGCCAAATATATCAAGCAGAAAGCCGATTCTGCCGACGGCAACAAGCTGAAAGACTTGCAGGCGTATGAATTTAAAGTCGGCGAAGTGCAAGGTAAGGAAATTGCCTTTAAAGACCTGCCGCAACTGGGCCGCTATACCTACCGTGGTATCGCATTTAACGGCGACGATAATAGCGGCCGCCTGACGTACACCATTGATTTTGAGAAAAAACAAGGTCAGGGCAAAATCAGCGGCATGGCGCCTGATTACAATGTCGATTTGGCTGCCGCTAACATTGCCGCAGCAGGTACGGGTTCGGCAATCAACGGACGCGCGACGCTCAACAATGAAGACAAAGGCAGCTACCGTTTGAACATTTTCGGCAGCAAGGCTGAAGAGATTGCCGGTAAAGCGCAAGTGAAAGTTGGCGATAAAGAGAAAGACATCGGACTTGCCGGTAAAAAAGAATAATTGAAAGAGACGTGTAATAAGGTCGTCTGAAAACGCGGTTCAATCAGGTTTCAAACCTGGGTTGCCGCTTTTCAGACGACCTTTTTTGATGGGGCGGAGGTTTGGATACGGACGGATTGTCCGGCTATGGCAGCCGATATCGGACGGGTCGTCTGAAACCGGACATCAGGCGTAGTGGCCTGCGCCCAAGATGCAGGCTTTGGCTGCACCGGTCGCATGGTTCGGGCTGCTGGGCGTCCGGTTTATCCAACACGCGGCGAGCCAGGCGAAAGCGGCGGCTTCGACCCATTGCGGGTCAAGGTTAAGCGCTGCGGTGCTGTTCAATCCGACAGCGGGGGAGAACAGGTCCGCCAAATCCTGCATCAAAACCGGATTGCGGATGCCGCCGCCGCAGACGTAGAGATTGCGCGTGTCGGGGGCGGCTGTATCAACGGCGTCGCGGATGGTTTGCGCGGTGTAGCGAACCAAGGTTCTTAAAACATCTTCGGGCTTTTCGCCGCCTTTCAGACGACCTTGAAGCCAGTTTAAGGAGAAAAGCTCCCTGCCCGTACTTTTGGGATGGGGTCGTCTGAAATAGGGATGGTCGAGCAGGCGGTTCAGCAAATCAGGCAGGATAGCGCCTTGTGCGGCGCGTTGCCCGTCGTGGTCGTATGACTGCTGCCAGTTGTGCTGCATCCACGCGTCCATCAGCATATTGCCGGGACCGGTGTCGAAGCCGAAAGCGGCTTGCTGTGGCGATAAGACGCTGATGTTGGAGATGCCGCCGATATTGAGGACGACGCGGGTTTCCTGCGGATGTTGGAACAGGGCTTGATGGAAGGCGGGAACCAGCGGCGCGCCTTGCCCGCCCGAAGCCAAATCGCGGCTGCGGAAGTCGCCGATGGTAAAAATGCCGGTCAGTTCCGCCAGCAGGGGCAAGTCGGCAAGCTGGATGCTGTAACCGTGTTCGGGGGCGTGGCGGACGGTTTGCCCGTGGCAGCCGATGGCGGTAACGGCTTCGGCGGGCAGGTTTTGTTCTGAGAGGAGGGTGTGGACGGTTTGCGCGTAAAGGCGGCTGAGGGTCTGGGACAGGATATTGCTGCGGTGCAATTCGTTGTCGCCGATATTTTGAAGGTTTAGAAGCTCTTGACGGAGGTCGTCTGAATACGGGGTAAAGGCATGAGCCAGCGCGCCCTGCCATTGATTGCCCTGCATACGGATAAGCACGGCATCTGCACCGTCCATGCTGGTGCCGGACATGATGCCGATATAAAGTTGGGTATTCATGGGTTGTGGTTCGGATTAGGCCGTAAAAAAACATTTTAACGCGGTTTTGCGATTTGTCAGGTATTTGGCGCGGCGAAGGTAAATAAATGTTTCAAGAAAGATTGCAAAAAGGTTACAATAGTCCGAAACACATCCGCAATTCTTAAGGAAGCTGATCCTATGGCTCAAACTCAGATGAGTGCCAACTTGAAGCTGATTAATGCTGTCTTTGCCGCTATGCTGGTGGGCATGGTCGGCTATTTTATTTACTGGGGCTTGGGCTATACCCATTACAACCATTCCATATTGTTCATTATCGCTACCATGTTCGGCGTTTTCATGGCGTTTAACGTGGGCGGTAACGATATCGCCAATTCCTTCGGTACCAGCGTCGGCTCCGGTACGCTGACGATTCCCCAGGCTTTGCTGATTGCGGCGGTGTTCGAGGTCAGCGGCGCGGTGATTGCGGGCGGCGAAGTGACCGATACCATACGCAAAGGCATTGTGGATTTGAACGGCATCGACCTTCAGCCCATGCAGTTTGTCTTTATCATGATGTCCGCACTGCTCGCGGCGGCATTGTGGCTTTTGTTCGCCTCACGTAAAGGCCTGCCCGTTTCCACTACCCACGCCATTATCGGCGGTATCGTCGGCAGCGCGGTCTGCATGGCGGTGATGAACAATATGAACGCGGGCGATCTGATTCAATGGGGCAAATTGGGCGAAATCGCCCTGTCTTGGGTTTTGTCCCCCATTTTGGGCGGCACGGCCTCCTATTTACTGTTTTCCAGAGTGAAGAAAAACGTTTTGGATTACAACGCTTGGGCGGAAGGCACGCTCAAGGGCATCAAGCAAGAAAAAAAGGCTTACAAAGAACAGCACCGCCTATTTTTTGAAGCCTTGAGCGAAAGTGAAAAAGTCGAATACGCCACCAAAATGGCACACGACGCGCAAATCTACGACGAGCCGGATTTTGATCCCGCCGATCTGAAAAGCGACTACTACCGCGGCCTGTACGATTTGGACAACCGCAAAAACAACGTCGACTCCTATAAAGCCCTTCATTCTTGGGTTCCCTTTATCGCCTCTTTCGGCGGGATGATGATTGCCGCCATGCTGATTTTCAAAGGGTTGAACAACCTTCACTTAGGCATGAGCAATGTCAACAGCTTCCTGACCATCTTCATGATCGGCGCGGCAGTGTGGATGGGTACGTTCGTATTCGCCAAAAGCCTGAAGCGCAAAGATTTGGATAAATCCACTTTTCAAATGTTTTCATGGATGCAGGTATTTACCGCCTGCGGCTTCGCCTTCAGCCACGGCGCAAACGATATTGCCAACGCCATCGGCCCGTTTGCCGCCATCATGGACGCATTGCGCACCAACAGCATTACTTCTCAAAACGCCGTTCCGCCGATTGCCATGCTGACATTCGGTATCGCCTTGATTGTCGGCTTGTGGTTTGTCGGTAAAGAAGTGATTAAAACCGTCGGCAGCAGCTTGGCGGAAATGCACCCCGCTTCGGGCTTTACTGCCGAACTCTCCGCCGCCGCCGTCGTGATGGCAGCCTCCTTTATGGGGCTGCCTGTATCCAGTACCCATATTTTGGTCGGCGCGGTACTCGGCATCGGTCTGGTCAACCGCAACGCCAACTGGAAGCTGATGAAACCCATCGGCTTGGCATGGGTCATTACCCTGCCTGCCGCCGCCATCCTGTCCGTGACCTGCTACCTGATTCTGCAAGCCCTGTTCTAATATCGGATTGCTACACAAAAGGTCGTCTGAAAGCACTGTTCCCGCTTTCAGACGACCTTTTTTATGGCGAAATCAAGATAAAAGAGAGGCAAGATATAGTGGATTAAATTTACAGTGGATTAAATTTAAATCAGGACAAGGCGA